>CALCCH010000239.1 GCA_937899855.1 uncultured Saprospirales bacterium
CGAGTGGGGAAATACACCTTATTTCGACTGCACTAGGGCCAAGGTCCTAGGTTGGGTTTGGCGGAGCTGTGCTTGGGCCAGTAGCCGCGAAGGGGGCCCGTCGGCGTCGGCGCCTTAAGGGTGGGATCCCACCCAAGCTCCAAAATAGATCCAACTATAAAAAATATTTAAAACATATAAAAAACATATCTGGACTTTAAACCCCCCGCAACACTTCTCCCGCCGCTTCCAACACCTCCTCCGTCTTCGCAAAACACATCCGCACCACCTTCGCCTCCGGCTCGGCCGCCGAATAAAAAGGCGAGACCGGGATGGTCGCCACTCCGTGCTCCTCGGTCAGCCACACCGCAAAGTCCGTGTCCTTCTCCTGGCTGATGGCCGAATAGTCGAACAGCTGGAAGTAAGTCCCCCCGCAGGCCAGGGGCTGAAACCGTGAGCCCTCCATCGAACGGAGGAAATGATCGCGCTTGCGTTGGTAAAAGTCACCGAGTGAGAGGTACTCCTCGGGCGTTTGCAAAAAATCGGCGACCGCTCGTTGGGTAGGGTGGTGGACGCTGAATACATTAAACTGATGGACACGCCGAAACTCCCGCATCAGCGGCTCGGGCCCCAAACAGTAGCCCAGCTTCCAGCCCGTATTGTGAAAAGTCTTGCCAAAGGAATAGGTCGCCATGCTGCGTTGCCACAGCTCGGGATAACGCAGGATACTTTGGTGCTCGGCACCATCGTAGATGAGGTGCTCGTACACTTCATCGCTGAGTACGAGGATGTCGGTACCGCGGGTGAGGGCTTGCAACTGCTCCAGGTCTTCCCGTTCCAACAGGCTGCCCGTGGGGTTGTGCGGTGTATTGATGACGATCATCCGGGTGCGCGGGCTGACCAATTGGCGGAAGGCTTCCCAGTCGACGCGGTAATCGGGGGCCCGCAGTTGGTAGGGGACCACTTTCCCCCCGCACAGTTCCACGGCCGGACCGTAAGAATCGTAGGCGGGTTCGAGGAGAATGACCTCGTCGCCGGGATGGACAAAAGCGGTGATTGCCGTAAACAAAGCCTGGGTCGCTCCCGCCGTGATCGTGATTTCGGTATCTGCGTTGGGCCGCCAGCCGTAGAGGCGCTCGACCTTATCGATGATGGCCGTACGCAATTCGGGCGAGCCGGGCATCGGGGCGTACTGATTGGCGCCCTGCTCCATATGGTGCTGGACCAGCGCTTTGAGTCGGGGGGAACAGTCAAAATTGGGAAAGCCCTGCGATAGATTGATGGCCCCGTGGTTCCGGGCCAGGTTGGACATAACGGTAAAAATGGTCGTACCGACCTGAGGAAGTTTGGACGTAATTTGCACGGGAAATAATTTTATTAAAAATAGGGCTTTTCTCCCAAAAGAACCCATCGGGATGGTAAAATATTAGGAAGTGTATTTTTCGTACACCTCGGTGATGGCAGCGGCCAATTGGCGATCCTTTTTGGTGATGACATTGCCTTCATCATGGGTACAAAGGACGATTTTGACCGTATTGTAAACGTTGCTCCACTCGGGATGATGGTTCTGTACTTCCGCATAAAAGGCAACTTCCATCATAAAGGCCATGGCTTGCTTGAAGTCCCTAAATTTAAAGCTTGCTCGGAGTTTGTTGTTGCGTTCTTTCCACATAGGTTGAGGATTTATTACCAGAGCTGGTGTACGCTTGGTTGAATGTATTGTTGGTAAATCTCGTCGATGGCTTGGAGTTGAGCTTCCGTCGGGGCCGGCAATTGTTGGTACGACAAATTGGAATGCAAGTGAGCGACCTTGGAGGCTCCGGGGATGACCGTAGTCACTGCGGGGTGGCGCAGGACCCACTGGATGGCAACGGGCGCTAAGTTTTCCACCCGGGGGAATTCGCGTCGGAGCGCTTCCACGGCCCGCAGCCCCAACTCGTAGTCGATCCCCGCAAACGTCTCTCCCCGATCAAAAGCCTCCCCTTCCCGATTGAAATGGCGGTGATCGGTAGGGGCAAAATGGGTGTCGGCACGGTACAAACCCGTCAGCAGGCCACTGGCCAAGGGCACCCGAACGATGATGCCCACCCCACGGCGCTGCGCCTCCCGAAATAGCAGCTCCTGCGGCCGCTGCCGGAATACGTTATAGATGATCTGGATACTCGTGACGTTGGGATATTCCAGGGCCTTTAAGCCTTCCTCCACCTTCTCCACACTCACCCCCAAGTGCCGAATCTTACCCGCTTCCCGGAGGCGATCAAAAAGTTCGAAAATTTCCGGGCGGTAGTACACCGCAGTGGGAGGACAGTGCAACTGGATCAGGTCCAGGCTCTCCAACTGCATCCGACGCAGGCTGTCCTCTACGAATTGTTGTAAAACCTCCGGAGTGTAGCCTTCGCTCTGGTGCGGGTTGATCTTGCGCCCGCACTTGGTGGCTACGTAGATGCGTTCCGAGCGCGAGCGCACCAAACGGCCCACCGCCCGCTCGCTCTGACCGTCTTCGTAGACGTCGGCAGTGTCGATAAAATTGATGCCTTGATCGGCGGCTTCCTGGAGAATGCGATCGGCCAGGGCATCGTCAAAGCCACTGCCCCATTTGCCTCCCACTTGCCAGGTGCCGAGGGAGAGTTCTGAGATTTGGAAATTGCTTTTTCCCAGGGTACGGTAGTTCATATCTGCTTGGCTGTATTTTGAGATGGCTCGGTACGTTTATTTAACGAAAACTCCAATCGTAGCGATCCAATTCGGCGATTCCGTAACGGAGCAAGTCGATGGAGTGTTGGATATCTCCCTTGTGGGCCATTTCGATACTCTGGTGCATGTTGCGCAGGGGAATCGACACGGCACCGGCGATGGCACCACTCTTTCCGTAGCGTTGAACACCCGCCGTATCGGTGCCTCCCTTGGCCAAAATTTCGGCCTGCCACTGGATTTGGTGTCGCTCGGCTACCTCCTTGAGGTAGCGCACCATCCGGTAGTCGCAGATGGTGGAACCGTCCATCACTTTGATGGCCGTTCCTTGGCCGAGGCGCGTGACGTATTCGTGCGATTGGGCGTTGGGAACGTCGTAGGCAATGGTGACGTCGAGGCCAAATCCAAAGTCGGGATTGATGTGGTGGGCGGCACTGATGGCACCCCGGATTCCCACTTCCTCCTGTACCGTGAATACGGCGTACAGGTCGTGGGGAATGGCTTGGTCCTTCAACTCGCGTAGGGTCTCGATGAGGATAAAGACCGACACGCGGTTGTCGAGCGATTTGCCGTTGACACAATGTCCCATTTCGATCAGCTCGCGCTCACGGGTGATGGGGTCGCCCAGGTTGACGATTTTTACCACTTCGTCGCGGGGCATGCCGGTATCGATAAAATAATCTTCGAGGGGATAGGCCTTGGAACGTTCGTCGGGTTTCATCATGTGGATGGGCTTGCAGCCCATCACCCCAATGATGTCTTCACTACCGTGGACGATTACTCGTTGCGCCGTCAGGGTTTTGGGGTCAAAGCCTCCCAGGGTACTGAAGCGGATAAAGCCATCGTCGTCGATGTGGGTAACGATAAAGCCGATTTCGTCCATGTGAGCGGCTACCATGACGCGTTGGTCGCTCTCGCCCCGCTTGATGGCGATGACGTTGCCCATGGCGTCGGTCCGGACCTCATCGGCCAGGTCGGCGACCTCTTGGAGTACGAGTTCCCGGATCCGTTGTTCGAAACCCGACGTACCGGGCGTTTTACAAATGCGGCTCAGCAGTTCAAAATTTATCATAATGCTGTTTCGGTTTTAGGGTTTCCTATATTTCCTGCAAAAGTGCAAAATTAATACCGAAGACACGAGCCAGTAATTTACGAAAGCTTCCCTTACTAATGCTTTTTTTAACAATAAATCCCTAAAATTGCCGTCTGATAAAAAACCAGCGCCAGCACCAACGGCCACCCGAGCGCATGTCACTAATCAAAAAGCTAGCCGGAGAAACCATGCTCTACGGCCTCAG
>CALCCH010000240.1 GCA_937899855.1 uncultured Saprospirales bacterium
TTTCCACTAGGTCTTAGAGCCGTTGAATGGCCTAGGCATCGCCGGGGCGAATTTTGGTGAGCTTTTTAACGAAATTGATCAACTGCAGGTAGTTATCAATCCGGCGTTTGGGCAATTTTTCCTTTTTGCGGCGTATAAAAGCCCGAAAGCTATCCATTAATGAGTAGAGTGGTTCGATTTCATCGGTCTCGTAGTAGGTGGCCAGGAGCATGGTTTTGGACCCGAGGTTATAGGAAATGTCTTCGTATTCTACCTTACTGAGCAGGGAGATGACCTCTTCATAATTTTTTTGGTAGAATCGCAAGCGGGCGAGGTTAAAGGAGACGGCACTTTCCCTTGATTTGGCAGGCAGTTTGGGCTTGTACTCCTTGATAAAGTTTTCGGTCCATTCAAATTCCGACAAGCGCAAGCTATTAAAGACGATGTTTTTAAATTGCCATGGCGATAGTTCACCATCAGTAAGTAAGATTTGTTTTTTCAGTAACTCTTTGTACAGGTCGAATGATTCTTTCAAAAAGGTCATACTACGATTTTGATTGACTTTTTTGATGCAGTAGTTTTGCAGCGAGCCGTAGAGTGTCTCAAGCTCATCACTAGGAAAACTATCGCCGTGCTCTTGAATCAATTTCTTGAGTTTGAAATAGTGCTCCTGTTTTTCGGGTTGAGTATAGGTTAGGTAACTTTGATAGTAAATTTCTACAGGTGGGGCGTCATCAATTGGGAGTTTACTCAAGTACTCGGTAATCTCCTCAATGAAAAGGTTTTGGTAATCGTGGGCTCCCAATGCTTTGCGACTGAGCATATCGCAGGTGAGTTTTAGTTTTTCCCCGAGGTAGAATTTATCGAGATGTTGAATGATTTCCTCAATATTTGATTTTTGTGTCCTTTGGGTTTCGAAAGCGAGTAGCGCGTACCTACTAGATTGAAATTTGTACTGATGGTGGAAGTATTCCGCCGCTCGGAAGGGGTACTTTTTGGACAGCCGATTGCTGGTATTGATACAGGTTTGGAAGAGTTTGGACAATTTACGTTTGATGACCGCTTCCATCAAAAAATTGGCTTGGTGCATGGAGTCTTTTTGGTATTCTTCCTGTGCCAAAAAACCCTCCACGAGTTTGAGTAAATCCGAGCACAGTTTGCGAAAGCGAACGTCATCGTAGGGCTTGTCGGCGTACAGTTCGGACCAGGTTTTTTCTTTGGTCAGTTCGATGCCATTGGGGCGGTTGATGTCCCTTACCAGGCGCTCGAACAGTTGGATCAGCGCTTCGTTTTTGTTGAAGTAGGGTGATACGATGTACTTGCGCAAACGATTTTGTTCGATTTTATCGAAATACTGCAGGACAGAATATATTTTACTATTATGCATTTAAGCGTTTTTTTATTATATTAGCGCGTGATGCGATGGGTACAGATTCATTTCATCCTCCCCCCATATCCCACCAAGTGTTAAATTCCATAGGTTTTTATGGGGGTTAAGGTCGTTTTTGTGGCCTTGGTCGTGATTACTAGAAATGCGTATTTCGTTGACAGTCAGTTGGTTGTAGCGAAAATGTCTACTTTTCAGTTCCATCATCCATTGTTCCACAGTGGAAAGATAAAGTTTTTATCAGAGGGAAATGGATTTAATTTCACGGCCTAGCTGATATAAACCGAAAGGTTTATTTAAAGGCTGCTGCTAATCAGTAAATTACATCCTTCAGTAAAACAAAAGTGAAATTTAAATTTTTCACAAACCTGCTAAGATGTAGTTGAAAGCGCCTCAAAACGGTTGCAAATTTGAAGTATAATCCTAGAAAGAACGAACAATACTAAATCCGAAACAATGAATGTATCATTCTACAAAACCCACAAGGTCTTCGCCTACCTTGTTTTTCTGCTGCTGCCACTTTGGGGGAGCGCGCAGGAAATAGCACGCTATCAAGTGGTGGGCGGTGACACCTTGGACGTCGCCTACACTGGCTGCGGTCCTGCCAGACCCGTTCAGGTCGACGAGGCTCCCGTCAATGGAGTCTACGCCATCAACGGGCTGATCAATTCTACTCCCGTTTGGGGCCCCGCCGTCGTTAGCTACATTCCCAACCCTGGATATTACGGACCCGATACCATGACCGTCACCCACTGTGACCAGAGCGGTGGCTCGGGTAGTGTCACTACCGTCTACCTCATCGAGGTAGTCACCGGAAGCGTGACCGCCAGCGATGATTGGGCCGCGACTTTTGTAGATTCGACCGTCAACATCAACGTGCTCGGTAACGATACGGGCAGTGATAGCCTTTACGTCAACAGCATTGTACTCGAAAATAATGGCTCCGCAACGATCCAAGCGGACAATACGATCGATTTTGTTCCCCAAGAGGGTTTCTCGGGGCTGGCTAAGGTCAATTACGTGGTCTGTGTCGCACCGGATGTCTGTGATTTGGGGACCGTCAACATTTTTGTCGAACTCAACAACACGGTAGCCGATACGGTCTACATTGCCACCAACAAAAATAAGTCCCTGGATCTACTGGTCCAGCAGGTCAATGGCTATCAACTGATCAATTCTCCGGGTTACGGAACGGTTTCCTTGGTAGATGTGGGAACGATCAATTACAAGCCTTACACCAATTTTACCGGCGTAGATACCCTGACTTGCGCCTACAACACCAATACCAATACCTCGCTCGTGACCTTTATCGTCGATGTACTGGATGTGGAGGGCAATACGGGATTTGCCAAAGATGATTATGCCTATTCTTCCATCGGTGGAATGGTAGACATTAGCGTTTTGGACAATGATGATGGCTTCAATTTGAGCGTCAGCAGTATCAATGTGGCTCCCGCAAATGGAACCTACACCCTTGACAATGGCGTCATCACCTACCTGCCCAATCCCGGATACACTGGCGTGGAGTATATTCGCTACACCGCCTGTACCCCAAGCTTTGATTGCGCCAAGGCGGATGTCTACATCTTCGTCGGCAACCAGTTTCCTTCGCCTACCTCTTACGGTCTCAATACCCCGATCAATACGCCGCTGGTTATCAATTACAATGTACCCATCAGTGATTGGAATTTTATCCTTAATGGTGGTACCAGCTCCGCGGGTGGATCGGTGGTGTACGAGCCCGGTTTCTACTCCGGGACGGTACACGGCCAGGATATTTCTGGCTTTAACCTGCTGATTTACACGCCGCCCAACGGTTTCCTGGGAGCAGACGCTTTCCAGTTCCAGTATTGTGTAGATACCGATTGTCGCACCGTTGATATCGCGGTCAACGTAACGTCTTCTCCCAATCCCAACATCGATACTTTTTGCATCAGTGATTGTGTTTGGGCGGGAGATGCCAACAACGACGGCGTTGCCAATATCAAGGATTTATTGCCGATCGGCTATTGTATCGGTGATGTCGGACTCGCACGACCCAATCCTACCCTGGATTGGTACGGTCAATACGGAGACGATTGGCCGGAGGCGATTGGACAAAATGGGGTCAACCTCAAGCACGTGGATACCAATGGCGATGGCATCATCAGTGCGGCTGATACGGCAGCACTTGGTCAGTCTTATGGCAACTACCACAACCTATCGCCCCAGGATGGTTCGCCGATAAATAATGTACCACTTTACTTTATCACCCGTACACCCAATCCCGGGCCCGGTGATTTGGTGGAGGTAGACATTGTGCTGGGGAACGCTAACTTCCCGGGGGTGGATCTTTATGGTTTTACCTTTCCACTCAACTATAATGTTGACAATGTCGAGCCCAATTCTTTGAATGTTCGTTTCTTCGATGACAACTGGTTGGCTTATTATTCGCCAACGCTTTCATTGACTAACGAACCCGTATTGGGTCGCGTTGACGTAGGCTTTACCCGTACCAACGGTAGAGCCGCCAGCGGTTACGGGATCGTAGGTAAAATGGACTTCATCGTAATTGATGATTTTGATGGTCTCCGACTCCGTGATTCCTTGCGTGCACGCATCCGAGTCGATACGCCCAGTGCCATGATGGGAGACGGAACGACCGCCCGTTTGCGAGCGGAGGACCTCTGGTTCTCCATCTATCTGGACAATGGCGAACCCAAGGACTTGAGTGATAAGGACCTGATTGCTTATCCCAACCCCGCTACGGACCAACTCACCCTACACCTCAACGGCCGTAATGCCCTACGTGAGGTCCAGCTGTTCTCCATCGTAGGACAGCAAATGGGAGCATACGAAGCGGATGGCAAACGGTTGGAGCTGGATATTAGCCATCTCAAGAATGGCATCTACGTACTTTCGGTAGTGACGGATCGGGGTTACATCAGTAAGAAAATTGAGGTGATGAAGCCGGACTACTAAAGCTACTTCCGCTGCCTCTGTACTTACGAGGCAGCCCCAAAATCGGATATGTTCATAGGATTTATATAATTCATTGTTAAGAAAAGTCGCTTCGTTTGGAAGCGACTTTCTTATTTTATCCCGGTTCTATTCTTTTTTTAAGAAGAAAACGCACTTTTTCGAACTGTTTCACCAAAACAAATCAAGAAAAATTTTCACTTTTCGCTATCCGATGCAACCTCTTACTTTTTCGATGCGTCTTATGTACAGATATTAATGAAATTGGAAATAAAGTATACGTAAAATTAAAGAAATACATTAGGGCAAAAATGTACTTTTAAGCCCTTTGTAGTCTTCGTATCATTGTAATGTGATTGATGGGAAAGGAAACAGAGGCAGTTGAAAATCACCCGGGCTGGATCCCGAAAAAGATTCGGAAGTATCGCCCCCCTCATTTGGATATGTTCATGGGATTATAATTTGTTGCAGTAGCCGTTCCGTCTCCACGGAGCGGCTTTCTATTTCCGGAGGGGGGAGGTTCTAAAGACGGGTTAGAGTCAACACTGGGTATCGGTAAGACATCACCTAGTCCTTTGGAGTGGAATTGGGATTGCCACCATTGCCCCCGTCGCCACCTTGGCGGTTTTTATTCCGTCGCCGGTTGCGATTCCGTCGCCGCCGGTTATTGCCATTTCCTTCTCCCGTCTCGGCCTTGGGAGCGGTACCCTCGCCCTGTTGTTTGGATTGGAAGGATTTCTTTTTTTGTTGGTTGTTACCGCCTCGGCCGCCGCCGCCACTTCGCCGCTTATTGTTGCCGCCTCGTCCCCCATTGCGACCCCGACCACCGCCGCCGCCGCCGCCTCGACCGTTGCGTCGACGCGGTCCACCACCGCCACCGTCGTCGCTGTCTTCATCCCTGTTGCCTTCATGGGCGGCATCCCCGGCCAGTTTTTCCAGCCCTTCGGCGTCACCGTTGCCGTCTCAACCATGTTCTCCACACTGGTTGCCCGCTTCGTCACACCGCTACTAGCATCCAAACTGTTATTGCCAACCCATCAACCATCCCACCCCGGCCTGCAAGGCACAACCGCCATCCTACAGACAACCCCCTC
>CALCCH010000241.1 GCA_937899855.1 uncultured Saprospirales bacterium
GAGTCGATTCGATGAGGTCGAAGCTTCGCAAAGTAGGATCGGTCAGGTAAACCGGTCCCCCCGCCGCAATGACCAGTTCCTTTTTCAGTTGACCCTCGGCCCCCAAGTCCTCATCGGTGTAAGCCCCTTCAAACTGCGCCTCGTAATTGAAGCAGGCGCTGAGACCCAGTCCGACCAGTAGGAAAATGAGGATGGCATTCTTTTTCATATCGGTTACAGCTTTAGTGGTGGAATCACAGCGTCTAGAAAAGCAGGTACTTTAGCCCCAAATCAAAACGCAGCACCTCGTGGAGCAAATGACGCCGACCGAGCGCATTGCGGTACCGCGCCTGGGTATCCGTAGCGGAGACTTCTTCATCCCCATTGAGGATCAACGGCAAGCCATTGCCCAAGCTAAGCCCAAAACGAATCCCAAAGCCCAGGATGAGGTGGTCACTCAAAAACAGGTCATTCCCCCAACCCAGAAAAAAGGTCGGGATGAGGAGCCGCTGTTTCAAATCGAGCGGTTCGTGTCCCAGCATCTCGGATTGCGGACTGCTGTAGGTGGTCCGTTTGTCGACGATCTCGCTACTCAAAAAGCTAAATTTCACTCCGTAAAAGAACCGGTTGCCCATCGGTGCGATGCCGCCATTTTTTCCACCGTAGGAAGACATCATCAGACCCACCGATCGGGTATTGACCCGAAAGAAAAGCTCGTGAAAATCCAAATTGAAAAGCGAGGAAAAGGGATCCTGAAAACGCGGGAAGGTACTCATACTAGTGGCAACGCCGGTGTAGTACTGCCCCAGGATGAGTTGCAACTGCTTCCGCCGGGAGAGGACGTAGCCCAGTTGCAATTCCCATTCGTAATTGAGGCCAAAGCCGCCGCCCTCATCGCCAAAAAAATTCGAACCCCGATTGTTTTGGGTAGGGCTTTCGGTGGCGGGGAAGGCGGATACGGTAAAACCCACCGTAGTGCGCATCCCCAAATAGCCGGGAGCTTGGCCCGCGCTGAGTAGCGGTACCAAGCTCCCGATCAAGAAGGTCAAAAGTTTTAGTTGTTTCATCACTTTAATTTGGTCGCGTAAAAGGGTCTGTTCGGTAAACGAGACAGCCCCCCCAATAGTTGCGCCCTACTGCTTAATAATTCGCAGCGTCTCCCGGCGCTCGCCATCCGAAAGGATCAGCACGTAACAGCCCGCCGCCAAACCACTCAGATCCACGACTTGGGTTTGCGCACCGCGCGCCATTTCGGTACGCCATTGCAATTGCTGAATGCCGTAAACATCGCGAACCTCGAGGTCCAGTTGCCCTCCCGTAGCGTGCTGGAAAGACAATTCCACCCGCTCGCGGAAAGGATTGGGATAGAGGGCCAAATCGCTAAAGGATTTCGTCGCCCGCCGCACTTGGATCACCTCCGAGAAACGCTCCTGCCCGTCGAAATCCACAATCCACAGACGGTAGTAAGCCACGTCCAGGGGCGTTTTATCCAACCACTCGTAGTTTTGGGTGGCGGCGCTAAAGCCCACCGCCTCGACCCGGCCGATATTATCCCAATCACTGAAGCCATTGGCCGAGCGTTGCACTTCAAAATGTGATACGTTTTGCTCGCTAAAGCTACTCCACGCTAACAGGTTGGCCGTTTCGAGCGCCCGCCCCGTCAATGGTCCCAACTCCAGCGGCACCGGTGCCTGGTTGGAAATCACGGTGGGCAGAGGAATCCGGGCTTTTACCTCTTGACCACCAAAGGCCGCCGTGGCCCGATTGTCAAGGGCAAAGTTGATGTCGGTCAACTCCAACTCCGAGAGGTACCAGCCATTAGCCCCTACCGCTATGTCAGCGTGTAACCAGAAACGGAACAGCGCCAACTCTCCGGCAAAATCGGTCAGGTTGACCCGGGTCTCTACGTAGCCGCCACTACTGCCCGAAAAGGCGGGTGAGGTAGAATTATTATTGATCGTACTGTTGTAAGCGTTCTGCGTCATCCGCGTTCCCAAATCCACCCAATTGCCACCATTGTTGGTGGAGATAAACACCTTACCCCCATCCCAGGTAAATTCCGTATCGTACTCGTGCTCCAGCACCAACTCACTCGTACTGGAAATACGGAAAGCCCGGTCAAAGGTGAGGTACTGATCGTTGTATGCGTTGGGGTCGCTGGCGAACCAGACCAAACCCCGGTCCGGGGTATCGGCGGGATCGGTTAGGATCCATTCGCTGCGGTTGGGATTGGTGGCGTAGGGCAACCAATAATCGGTATTGCCTTCCAGGTCATCCGTAAAGGTACCCGGCTCGGGAATGGTGGTACTCACCGACACCCGGTAGGTCCGACTAAGCGTCGCACCGCTGGCCATGCTGACCAGGGGCCATTCGATCAAGTCACTTACCAAGGTCCCGCCATCCGAGGCCGTTCCCATTACGTAAGTCGTGCTGTCCGGAATCAAAGCGCTGATGGCCACATCGTTGACCGTCTGGTTGGATACGTTTTCTACCGTCACGGTATATTCCACCTCGCTGCCCTGGGTAGCGCTACTCGGGCCGGACAGGCTCACCGCGATGGTACAGGAGGGCGGCAAATCAAAGGCCTCTATCCCGTCCGAACGCGAATCCGATTCGCCCTGGCTGGCGCTGAAGCCCAAGCCCCGCTTGGCAAAAGCCTCCCAAATCAAACACTGGTGCGCACCGTCGTACAAGTAGCGATCGGCCGCCAAAATGGCATCGCGACCGTCGACAAAACCAGGGCTACAAGGCTGTAGTCGCATGCCTTCCATCACCAGGGCGAGGGCCCGATTATTACCCCCAGTACCCCGGTAGAAATCGGCATCAAAGCCGTAGAGGTCGACCAACGACCAGGTCATCTCCCAGAGCATGGCGCACCATACCGAGCCAATCCCGTGGGGACGACTTTCGGTTCGGATATCGTCGTAGGTGTGAGGATTAATCGTCATATCAGTGGTGTAGGGATGCCGGCGAATACCATCCGCCGTGGGCGATTGATTGAGTACGTAAGTCCCGATTCCACGACGGTCGGTGCTGGTATCTCCCGCTTCCATGGTGAGGATCAGACCCAGGTAATCGCTCCAGCCTTCGCCCATTTGCTCCTCATTGCCCAGGCATCTGACGTTGCTGGGACCCGCCGTCAGTCGGTTGGACACCCCGTGGCCGTACTCGTGGGCGATGACGCCATTATCAAAATCGCTATCCCGATCGGGGTTGGCATTGGTCCACACGTACATCTGCATCCGGGGATTGGAACCATCTGGCGGCGTACCAAAATTGGCGTTGTTGGTCCCACTGCCATCCTGGGCATCGGCCCACACGAAATCACTTTCGGCACCCCCACGTCCGTAGTTGTTTTCCTGGAAGTTGCCCCCCGCCTCGTCAAAACCGTAATGGTACAGAACGTCGTGGATAACGTTGTTCCAGTAAAACAGGTTGGTCAAAACGGCGGGGCGGTAGTCCGACGGCTCATCGGCCGGATCAAAGGGAAAGTCAAAATTGAGGCTGGCCCCACCCTCGGCGGTCTGCCCGGTGTTGCCATCCGTATCGTTGAGGTCGAGCTGGGCCCAGACGTTGTTGCCAATCGTTTGGGTCGATTCGACGCCCACGACCCCATCCGTATCGTGCCAATCGAAGGGAGAGGCCAAGCTGTCGGCGGGATCGACCACCAGGCTGCGGCTGCCGTGCGAAGGGCTCTCCGCAGGCATGGCGAAAACGTTGTAGGTCCCTCCGGTCATAAAGAACGGGGCCCGCTCGGGCAAGCCGGGAAGCTCGGGGGCGTGGCCGCCGCTACAGTCGTGGGCCTTGCCGTGGGCGTGCCCAAATTCGCAGGTCAGCGTCCAAGCGTCTTTACCCATCAACTCTCCGGTTTGGGCATCGACCTGGAGGCCCCACCAAAAGCCATTTTTTTGTTCTTGAACGGCCATGTCCCAAACCAGGTGAAAATTTCCTGCTTCGTCGCGCTGGTACATCAGCTTGACGGGAATGTCCGTTTGGGAAAATTCGTCCAATTGTACGATGCTTTGTTGGGCATTGCCCAGGCTAGTCTTGGTCTGGAGGGCTCGGCGCTGGGGGTGATAATCCAGGGCGTGGGCGGCGGCCTGCACGGCGGTGGGGGCATCGATGCGGGGGCGCTGAGGCGTCAGGACCTTGGCAATGTTGCCGATGAAGCTGCTCCCCGAGTGCAGCACTTTACCACCATTGTCAAAGTGGAGATGCAACAGGGCATCCTGGATCTCAATCCCCTCGTATCGTTGTCGGAGGTAGACGTGAGTGATACCACTCAGACTACTGGTGTACTGGTCGGTAATGACCCAGTCGTGAATATCATTAGAGGAAAGTTGAAAATCGTAGAAGTGAGTTTGGAGGTAATCCTCCACATTTTTGTGGTTGATTTGTCCCCAAGCTGTAGTACTTCCGAGGACGGAAAGGAGTAGTAACAGTACGGGTGTTTTCATACATAATTAGGTTTTGGACCAAAATGGTCAACCCGTCGAAAGCTATAAAAGTATCGGCGGGTGGTATGGTGATAAAATGGTCTAAAGCGAAGCTGAATACGAAATGTGCGCTAAATATAGATTTTTATCGCATAAAATGTAGAAAAATAGACCGGAATTACCGGAACCCAACGGCCCGGTGGCCAATTTTTCTATCCGTTGGGCTTAGAAACGCCAAACATCAAGGTAGCGCCGGAAGATTTTGACCAAATTTTCGGCGTCCGAGATGCCCCGGTGGGGGGTTCCTTCGAATTCAAAGCCCTCGCGTTTGAGGGCGTTGCGCATGCCACAGGGGCGGTGGAGTTGCTTCATTTCCTGGTACTGAGCCTTGAGGTTGAGGTGGGGCATTACCCATTCGCTTTCCAGGCGGTGGTACTCACAGTCGCGCTGGAGCTGCTTGCGATCGAAGCTGCCCCAGGAGCAGAGGAAGTACTCCTCGTCGTAGATGCCGACCCATTCTTGAAACTCCTCGATGACTTGAGGAAAAAGATTGGCCCGGTCGACGTCTTCCTGTTCGATGGTGGTCAGCGATTTGCAGAAGGGGGACAGGTAGGGGTGGATAACCGGACGGACGAAACGGTTGTAGGTCCCTTGGACTTCCCCAAAGCGGTCGAGCCGCAGGGCGCCAATTTCAATCGTCTCCTGAGGCATGCCGTTGTTCTTGCCCGGCCAGCAGGTTGCTTCGAGGTCGAAAATGATAAAATTCAAAGCAGTTTTTTTTGAATGACGGCAAATTTCCCCAAAATCAGCGCAAAGATAGGCCTAAGTTGGGAAAAGAAGGGACAATCCCCAAATTTGTCGTCGGTATTTTTGTCCTCCCCGTCGAGCCTTGGCCGCATTTCATCGAGAAAGCCAACGCTGCCGTTCTTTTTATTCGGGGGGGGGGGGGGGGGGGGGGGGGGGGAGGGGGGGGGGGGGGCGGGGGGGGGGGGGGGGGGGGGG
>CALCCH010000242.1 GCA_937899855.1 uncultured Saprospirales bacterium
ACTTGATCCACATCCAAGCCCGCCCCTTGTACTCTTTATTGACTCGCCAACAACCCTGGTCGTCCGTCCAGGTCACATCCTCGGTAAACCAAGTATCCTTGATGGCGATTCGTACCTGACGGACGGGTTCAAAGGTACTGTGATCGTTGGGAGTGGATAGCTGCGTGTCGTCCACCTTCACACAGCCGGCCGGCTTGCGGATACTGCTGTACCGCGGACAGCCACAGGCATTGGTCGTACCCTCATTGTCGGGAAGTTCGATACAGACATAAATCCAGCGTACGGGAATGGCGCTGTCGTCGATCTGGAGGTCGGGGGCGTAGCCGGGGGGCAGTCGGGCGGGTTGGGAATGGCATTGGGGCCATCATCGGGCAAATCTTCCGGCCGTTGCCCCGTCGCCCCAGGGATGTCGCTGTGGATCAAATCGGCTTGCCCCGTCAAACGAAAGCTCTCGGCGATCAGGAGGGGATCGCTTTGGTCGAGGTAGAGGTCGGCCAGCACTTGGTGGTCCACTTCGGGATAGTCAAAGCCGGCGGGGACGACGGCGTACCAGATCGGAAAGTCCTCCGGTCCCAGCTCCTGGTAGTATTCCCCGAGCTGGATGACCTCGTAGTCGAGGGGAAAATCGTAAAAGGTCTCATCGGTGGCTTCGAGGCGACGGATGTCGTCGAGGCTTTGGGGGGTGAACTGGACGTAGAAGTGGGTGGGATCCATTTCGGTAATCTGACTGCCGTAGAGGCTCCGGTGGGCAGCGGCGACTCGGGTAGTGGTGTAGGGGTTCTCACGTTGAGCGCCCAATTGGGTACGGAGGCCGTCACCGGAGTGGCTCCGGGCACTGGCGAGCTGTCCAGTGTTAAGGACATTGCGGTGCGGCTGCCCGGGGCTGATCTCGGTACCGGCAGGAGGGGGGAGGAGGGCTTCTTTTTGGCAGGCAATGATACCAAGGGCCAGCCAGAGTAAGCCCACGCTTACTTGGAATAGTCTTTTCATGATGGTAATGGGTTTTTATTCTTGGAGAAATAAAGTTTACGGGTTAAATTAAAAGTGAAGCCGCCAGCCGTCGCCGGCGGCTTCCCTACTCACAGTTTTTCCCGTTGCCGGGAAATCTATCTGGCTTAAATAGCGCTTGGTACAAGCCCTGGGAGTAGCCAGTACGCTCCCATCTCCTGGGCTTGCTTTCTAACCCCAAAAGTCACTCCCGTCCGTAGAAGGGATTTTGTTTATGAATGAATAGTTAGCGATTCGGAGACCCCGCCCAAAAGGAAGGACCCCGGCCAATAACAACGCTCCAAAGCGCAGGATTTATCGCCAGCGAGGAATTGCCCGGACTTTACTCTAATGATCTAGCTCCACTTTACAAGGGGAACTTTTGATAGATGGGAAAAACTGTGAAAATGCTTTCTTTGAATACAACCGTAAATTAAGTGTTTTATTGTCGTGGGAGGAAATAATGGAAATTATGTTTCACCTTCAGTAAATAAATTGTTATATTTAATGGGCCCATCTTTCTTACCTATGAATAACTTACGAACCTACCTTGAAATCATTGATCCCCGGCTATTACATCACATCAGTGGTAAACCAGCAGAGCTTATCCAACTCCTTCGCAAGAAGCCAGAAAAATCCGAGAAAGAACTCTGTACACACATCTGTAAAGGTGAAAAAGATCGAAAATACTACCTCAACCTCAAATCCAAGACCCTCAAACTCCTCCAGGGCTTGGCCTTCGTCAGTGTGGTTAGGGGGGAAAGTTTGGTGAAAAAAAATTTCATCTTTGTCAAAAAAAGTTTCTCATCGGGCAAAAATTCCTAGCGGAAAAGGATCAAACCGAGGGCATTCGCCTCATCAAACAGGCTTACCGGCTCGCCACTACCTATAATTTTGTTTTCCTCGCCTGCGAAATGGCCAATCTCCTGTACAAGCACTACGTCTACTACCAACCCCAACGTAAAAAAGCCCAGGCCTACGCCGAGCAAATGCGCGCCTACCTCCACGACTACCAAACCGAACGCCGCGCCGAAGACTACTACCTCCAGTACATTTCCCGTAAAAACCAGGATGACCCCGCCCTCGCCGAACTCGACTCTACCCTCCACCACATCCAAGCCCTCCGGGGGCGCAGCCTACGCTACCACCTTTACCTCGCCCTCCTGGGCATCCTCCGCGGCTTTATCCTCACCGACTATCCTCAGGTGATCCGCACCTGCCAGCGTACCCTCGATTTTTACCACACCCAAAAGGGCGTCTTCGGCGGCCACTTCCAATACCTCTATTCCAAAATGGGCATCGCCAATATGGCCCTCGGCCACTACGTCCCGGCCGCCACCCAACTCCAAACGGCCGCCACCTACGCCCCGCGCAAATCCTTCAACGAGTTCCTCGTCCGCCTCTACCAAACCATCAACGCCCTCCACAGTGGCCAGTACGAGCAAGCTTACGCCCTCTTCCGCGACAACCACCGCCGTTGTAAATTCGAACTCATCCGTCAGCAATTTGCCATCATCGAGGCCTACCTCTGCTTCCTGGCCCACTGCGGCCAACTACAACTGGAGCGGACCTTCCGACTCGGCAAATACCTCAACGAGAACATCCTTACCTACTCGGAGAAGGAAGGCGACAACGTCACGATCCTCATCGCAGAATTGCTGGTATACCTGATCCGCAAACGGGGTAAGTTTATCGACCGCGTGGATGCCATCCACACCTACAGCTACCGCCACCTCCGCAGACCCGAAAGCCAGCGCGCCAAGCGCTTTATCAAATTGCTCTGCGCCCTGCCCAAACTGGATTTCCAACTGGAACAGTTACAAAGGGAGTATCGCAAAGACATCGCCTTTATCCAACAGACCCCCCTGCGCATTGGTCGTAACGTCGCCATCATCGAAGTGGTGCCTTACCAAGACCTGCTCGAATTGGTCTTTCAACAACTTCACCAAAGGCCCGCGGCCACCGCTCCATAAAAAATGCCCCACCCGAGCGGCGAGGCAAAATTGGACTTTTTACATTTGGGGAAGATAGAATGTTTTCAATAAAATGGTTGAAAAGGGTCAGACAGGGTCTGTTGAATTAGTGCCTACAATATAGCTTAATTCTTTACCATTCTAAAGCTTTTGCGGAAGGAAAAGTAAAAGTTCCTCAGTAGGTCAGGTACAAATTGCGGAGCACTTTTTCCATTTCCTCCTTTAGTTCGCGCGAGCCATTCACGTAGTTGTTGTGCATAAAACTGAAGATCAGGACCTTGCCACTCTGGGCCACCAGGTAGCCGCTCAGGCAATGCACCCCACTTAGGGTACCGGTTTTGGCGTACACGTAGGGCTCCGCCCCGCCGCCGTACCAATCGACGATGGTACCCGATTGGCCCCCCGCCGGAAAGAGATCGGTCAGCAATTCCCAATCGACCAGTTGGTACAATTCGTAAAGCACCTGCCGGACCGAGCGGGGCGTCAGCAGGTTGTAGCGGGAGAGGCCGGAGCCATCCACCCAACGTACCGGATCGGGAAGGTCGGCCAGCAACTCCTGGCGGGCGTAGTCGATGATCTTGCGGGTATTGAGAGTGTCAAACACCTGACCGGCGCAGGTGAGGAGGAGCTGTTCGGAGATAAAATTATCGCTTTCCTGCATCATCAAACGGTATGCCGTACGCAAAGATTGGCCGTAGCGGGTTCGGGATTTTCTGGAGGGTTGGATCCGCCGGGGGTACAAGGCGACGGGGCGGTGGAGCGTATCGCTGAGTAGGGCCAAGAGGAGGCTGTCGCTGTAGCGGAAAGGAATGTCGACGCCGGCCTGGGGACCTTGAGGGAGGGGCGTGGGATATTCAAAAACATTACAATCCCTCCGCCGTCGCAAGCGCGCCGGGCGGTAGTCGTCGGGAGATTGGGGGACCAATTGGTTGCTAAAGTATCGTGGCACCACCTGATAAGGCTCCGCCGCCGCTTTTTCCAAATGCACCAGATTGCCATAGAGCGGCAAAGCCGATTTCTCCGGTTGGAAATAGTACGGGTAATCGTCCCAGGACCATCCCGCTCCCAGCACTTCATCCTGAAAATTGTAGGGGCAAAAAAACAACTGTCGGTCCTGATTCCGTAGGAAATCGAGGGTGCCGCGGTCGTTGCCCAGGGGAGGGTACAAGGGGCTGGGGTCGCCCGTACCCCAAAAGAGTAGGGAGTCCCCCCGGATTTCGTAGCGCAAGGCGGGAATCGAATCGGGCAGGAGGCGAAGGCAGGTGTAGAGGGTCAGGATTTTGACGTTGGAAGCGGGGGTGAAATAGCGATCGGCAGCGTATTCGTGTAGGATCTTCCCACTCGTCGCGTCCATGAGTGAAAAGCCCATAAAGTAGCGGCCAAATACTTCCGAGCGGTCAATCTGTTGCTCCCAAAGCTTGGCTCGGGCCTTTCCCACACGCTTGGTAGAAGTACAGCTGGTACCCAAGGCCAGGATTAGTATTAGCAATGTTATTCCTCTCCAGAAAAAGCCCATCGACCGATCGAATTTGTAAGTGGTGATTACGATTTACGATATCATTGATGTTCCAAGCTCCAACGGGAAACACCCCGGAGCGTGGGTCATACTGGGTTTTGAGCAACAACACAACAATCAAGTCTTGAACCACCAAGACGTGTAAACTGGCGCTAATATTAAAATAAATTGCCATTAATCGCTATCTTTTATGTCAGTACTTTACATAACGATAAAATTTTGTGATTATGAAGCGATTCTTCTACCTCGCCTTGGCCCTCCTGTGGGGCCCCTTTTCCCCCGCTCAAACCAACATCATCTGTACCAAATACCACGCCCCGGCGGTGATGAAGGGGGGCTACGAACGAGCCGATTACCTGCCCACCACGATCATCACCAACCCCGACGAAATCGTCGACCACCTGATGACCAACATCACCGCTGATTCGCTCAAAGCCTACATCATCAAGCTGGCCTCTTTTGGAAATCGCAATACCGGCGCCGATACGCTGTCGGCGACCAAGGGCCTGGGCGCTTCGCGGCGTTGGGTACACCAAAAATTTACCGAGTTTAGCGCCGCCGCCGAAAACCGACTCCTCCCCGGCTACCTCCAATTCGATCAGGATATCTGCGGTATGGGCCAGCACCGCAACACCATCGCCGTACTGCCCGGTACGGCCGCCGACGAACGCGATATCATCATCATCGAAGGGCATATAGACAGCCGCTGCTCGGGCGCCTGCGACATCGACTGTCTGGCCGAAGGGGTGGAAGACAACGCCAGTGGTACCGCCCTCGTCATCGAACTGGCCCGGGTAATGAGCCAACTGAGCTTCGAGCACACCATCGTATTTATGGCCACTACCGGCGAAGAACAAAGCCTCTTCTGTGCCAATGCTTTCCCCACCTACGCCAGCAGCCAAAACAACAGGATCACAGGCGAACTCAACAACGCCGTCAT
>CALCCH010000243.1 GCA_937899855.1 uncultured Saprospirales bacterium
CGCTGTCGCCGTAGATCTGGTCATCCTCCCAACCGTTTATACGACCGCCACTCCTACCACCTACGGATGACCTCTGGAAAATAGCCCCGGAGGCCGGCCATCCCATATTTGAATCATCCATTAAAGCAGAATTATCATGGCAAAGATCATCATTCCCACCCCCCTCCGTAAATTCACGGACAACCAGTCGACCTTCGAAACCTCGGGCCGTACCGTCCGGGAAGCAATTCAAGAATTGACCACCCAACACCAGGGCCTTAGTCAGCACCTGCTGGACGTCAACGACAACATCCGCTCCTTTATCCGCATCTACATCGGCGACGAGGACATCAACGCCCTACAAAAGGACGCCACCGCGGTCGAAGCGGATACCGTCATCAGTATCGTTCCCGCCATCGCCGGGGGCGCGATTTAGGAGAGGGGCCCCCGTACCCTGTCCAAATAAGCTGTAAATTGCTAAACGTACAAATTTAACATCATGAGTGATATTCAATTGAGTCCGTCGGAGATGGCCCGCTACGCCCGCCACATCGCCATCCCGGAGTTTAACGTCGAAGGACAACGCAAGCTAAAAGGAGCCAAGGTGCTGGTCATCGGTTCGGGAGGCTTGGGCAGTCCCCTTTTGCTGTACCTGGCCGCCGCGGGCATTGGCCGGCTGGGCATCGTCGACTTTGACGTGGTCGACGAGAGCAACCTCCAACGTCAGGTCCTCTTTACCGTCGATGACGTGGGCAAGCCCAAGGCCGACACCGCCGCCGAGCGCTTGCGCAAGCTCAATCCCCACATCGATATCCGGGTCCACAATACCCGCTTTACCTCCGAAAATGCCCTGGACTTGGTCGCGCAATACGACGTCGTGGCCGACGGGACGGATAATTTTCCCACCCGCTACCTCGTCAACGATGCCTGCGTACTAGCGGGCAAGACCAATGTCTACGCCTCCATCTTCCGTTTCGAAGGGCAGGTATCGGTCTTCAATTATCCCCTCGAAGACGGCAGCCGGGGCCCCAACTACCGCGATCTGTTTCCCGAGCCACCACCTCCGGGTCTGGTCCCCAACTGTGCCGAAGGTGGCGTTCTGGGCGTGCTGCCCGGAATCATCGGTAGCTTACAGGCTTCCGAAGTCATCAAGGTCATCACCGGGGTTGGTGATCCCCTCACCGGCCGGCTGTTCTTATTCGATGCGGCCAGTTTTACCACCCGCATCCTCAAGGTGGCCAAAAATCCCGCTACCCGGATTGAGGAGCTGATCGACTACGAACTGTTCTGTGGCATCCAGCCGGATGAAGAAATAGCCGTGCCGGAAATCCAGGTAAGCGAGTTGAAGACCTGGATTGATCGGGGGGCTGATTTTCAGCTTATCGATGTCCGGGAGGCTTACGAATACGACATTGCCAATCTGGGCGGAACCCTCATCCCCCTGGGGACGATTGCCGAGCGGGCCAAGCAGATTGATCGCAACAAAAAGGTGGTCATCCACTGTCGCAGCGGGAAGCGCAGCGCCGATGCCATCCGCGAATTGCAACACCTCTATCAGTTTGATAATTTGTACAACTTAAAGGGTGGGATCCTGGCTTGGTCGAAGGAAATCGATCAGTCCGTACCGACCTATTGAGGCGTTTCCAAAATTGCCCCTGGTCGGGGCGACCGGTCTTTAAAACAAGAAAAGAAAACCGGAGCCCTCATAATGAGGCTCCATTCATGAGTTAGAACAATAAGTGGTTAATAGCGAGCGCCCTTCTTCGGAAGGGCGTTTTGCTTAGGCGACCGCTTGGTGTTGGCCAAAAAGGAAAGCGCTGAGGATTACCGCGCAGAAGAGGAGTAGGATGAAAAGAAAGACGGGACCGCGTTCGTCGTACGCCGATCGCTTGCGAAAGTCATCCAGGCTTTCCACGTCGCCGGCGTTGGGGGGGTAGGTGATTTCCCGCTGCCGCAATTTGAG
Organism: uncultured Saprospirales bacterium; assembly: GCA_937899855.1. Taxonomy (GTDB): domain Bacteria; phylum Bacteroidota; class Bacteroidia; order Chitinophagales; family Saprospiraceae; genus CALLVY01. Next base: position 1,943 of record CALCCH010000243.1, read on the forward strand.
TTTGTGCTGTTTGACGACCTGTTGACCAAGCTCCACCTCTTTGTCAAAATAGGCTTGTAGTGTTGGAGGATCTCCCCAGCGCCAGGGGATCCAACTGGGGCGGGAGTGAGTGGCGCGTTTTTTATCTACGACGACGCGTTGGCGCAGACGTTTTAGCTTCTGGACTTCCTGGGGGGCGGTGCTTACGGAAGCGCTGGGGGAGGAGCTTGGGGATACCGCCGAACTCGTGGACGGGAGCGTGGGTAGGGCCCCCCAATTGGGAACCCGTCGCAGGTTGTTGTGAAAAGAACGACGCAGCGGTTCTTGGCGACCGCTACTTAGGTTGCTCCGGCCCGTACTGCGGTACGAGCGAAGGGAGCCGGTGTAGTGTTTCATGAGCGCATCAGTTGCGACCTCAAGGGGGGCTACCCGTGGGGGCGGTGATGAAATTCAATCACGCTCTCTTTGATTTTGCTATTGGCCAGCGAATTTTAACCCACCTTATTGGAGGGAAATGAGCTGCCGGCTGTATCAAGTTATAAAATTATTGGGGAATCTACCAAAATATTGTTGGGAAAGGGAAGCGAAAAAATAAAAATTTAGCGGGCGAAAATCTGAGCCACTCTGAGTGGTCGCACAATAATTGTGGTCCCGCCGTGGTTATGGGGAGGACAATAAATTCTTTCAAAAGTCCAAACCCTGCGCTATCACCACGGAGCTTTACGTGAATCGAACCGAATTTTCGTCGTATGAAAACCGTATGCTCCGTATTGCTCTGGCTTGGCATCAGCCAAGTGGGCTTGCTGGCTCAAAATGACGCCCTGCAAACCCGGGTCCACCAACTCCTCGCCGAACTCCAAAAGCCAGCCCCGGCGGGTCCGGCCCTTCTCCCTCCCGAAAGCCAGCTCGCCAGCCTCCAACGTAGCGGGGAGCGGCTCCGCATCCAATTCTACCTGCCCCCAAGCTTCCTCGACCGGGAATACAACGAGGATACCCACGAGGAGCTCGTCGAATATTTTGCCGCCGGCCTCGCCGATTTTCCCTATCGCCAGCTCCAGCTCGAAGCCCAAAACCCAGCCGGCGAATTCCAGGCCCTCTCCCAATTTTTACCCCAATTCGAGTGGGAACCCCAGGCCCTGGCCGACAACCAAGATCCCGCCCCCTACGACCGCGGGGCCTACCAGCTGAAAACCCCCAAGCTGCA
>CALCCH010000244.1 GCA_937899855.1 uncultured Saprospirales bacterium
GAAGCCGCCCCCACCAAGGCGGACGATGCCGTCCTGTACTTTTTTACCTCCGGCAACACGGGGCTGCCCAAAATCGTGGTCCACACCCATTTTACCTACCCCTTTGGCCACCTATCGACCGCCGCCTGGCTGGGCTGCCGACACGGGGATGTACACTACAATATCTCCTCCCCCGGTTGGGCCAAATTTGCCTGGAGCAGTTTTTTTGCCCCCTGGAATACCGGAGCGACGATCTTCGCCAATCAGGTCGATAAATTTATTCCCCGTGAACAACTGGCGGCCATGCAAACCTACGGCATCCCCTCCTTTTGTGGTTCCCCCACCGTACTGCGCATGCTGATTCAAGAAGACATTGGGGCCTACCAACTCCAACTGCGGACCAGCTGTGCGGCGGGCGAACCCCTCAACCCGGACGTGATCCAGAAGTGGCAGGAAGCCACCGGAGTCGTCGTACGCGACGGCTACGGACAGACGGAGACGACGGCCCTGGTGGGCAACCTCCTCGGCCAGCAGGTCCAACCCGGCTCCATGGGCCACACTACCTTTATGTACGACGTCGTGGTGTGCGACGAGACGGGACAAGAAGTCCCGCCACTCGAAGAGGGCATCATCTGCGTCCGCACCAACACGGGCCGCCCCAATGGTTTGTTTACCCACTACCTCAACGACGAAGAGCGGACCCAAAGCGTTTTTGCCCACGACCTTTACTACACCGGCGACAAAGCCTATACCGACGAAGCGGGCAACATCTGGTTTATCGGTCGCAACGACGACGTCATCAAAGCTTCGGCCTACCGAATCGGGCCTTTTGAGGTAGAAAGCGTTTTGATCGAACACGAAGCGGTCGTCGAGTCGGCGGTGGTGGCCAGCCCGCACGAGCTGCGGGGCTACACCGTCAAGGCCTTTGTGATGCTGCGGGAAGGGCAGGCGCCGAGTGCGGCCCTGGCGGAAGAATTGTTTGCCTTTTCGGAAAAGCACCTGGCCAAGTACAAGGTCCCGCGCATCATCGAGTTTCCCGAGGCGCTGCCCAAATCGATCAGTGGCAAAATCCGGCGGAGCGAGTTGCGGGCGACGGAGGCCCAGCGCAAGCTGGACGGGCTGCGTGGGACCCACGAGTATTTTCACGCCAAGTACTAGCAGCTACCTTAGCAAGCACCATTAGCCATGAAAGCAACCCTAAGCCTAAAGGAGGGCCACCTTACCCTGAAGTGGACCAGGAACTTTCCCGACCGGCCGACGATTGTATTTTTACACGATGCCCTCGGTAGTATTCCCCAGTGGAAGGATTTCCCGGGGCGGCTCGCGGCGCGTTGTCGGTGCAATGGTCTGGTGTACGACCGTTACGGCTACGGCGGTGCTTCCGATGCCCCGCGGAAACGGGGGCTGGACTTCCTGGAGCGGGAAGCCGAGGTGCTCTTGGAGTTGGTGGAAAGGTTGGACTTGGAACGTCCCTTGCTGTACGGCCACAGTGACGGGGGAACGATTGCCCTGCTGGCCGCAGCGCGGCAGCCCCATGGGTTTCGGGGCCTGGTGACCGAGGCGGCGCACGTCTTGGTGGAGGAGATCACCCTGGCCGGCATTCGGAAAGCGGTGGCCGCCTACGAGAACGGAGCGCTGCGGAGCAAATTGGCCTTTTACCACGGCGAGCGGGTGGATGCGGTATTCCGCGCCTGGGCCGATACTTGGCTGGCGCCGTTTTTTCGAGCCTGGAACATCGAGACGCAGTTGTCGAGCGTGGTCTGTCCGGCCTTGGTTCTGCAGGGCGAGGCGGATGAATACGGCAGCGAGGCACAGGTCGCAGGGATTCGGCGGGCCGTAGCGGGACCGGCCGAGGTGGTTTTGCTGGAGGGCCTGGGACACCTTCCCCACAAGGAAGATCGGGATCGGGTCTTGGATTTGGCAGCGGGGTTTATCAAACGTTTGCTGTAAAAAATAGCAAAGCAGGATGGAACTGAAAGACCTTTTTCGCCGTCAGCAAAAACTCTTGGTGCAAATTGCGCGGCAGGGCCGGTTTGAGCTGCGCCCCGACCGGGAGACTTACGATAAAATTTTGGCCACCCGAACCCTGTGGCTGGAGGATGCCAGCATCGACCTGCGTTTTTTGAGGCAGCTGCCCCAGCTGTGGCAATTGGTGTTGAAGGGTGGCGGGCTGACTGCCGTCCCGGAAGTCGTCTGGGAATTATCGCGGCTACGGGAGCTGAATTGTTCCCGTCACACCATCGAACAGCTCGATCCGCGTTTGGCCCAATTGGAGCAATTGGAGGCCTTGTACCTGGACCACAACCAGCTGAGGGAATTACCAGATGGGGTGCCCCTGCCCAAACTAGAGGACCTGCGCGTGGCCCACAACGACCTGGAAGCCCTGCCCGATCGCTTGGGCGAATGGCAAGCGCTGGAGGAATTGTGGGTCGGCCACAATCGCCTGACCCAACTGCCGGACAGCCTGTCACAATTGCGAAAACTCCAAGTCTTGGACTTCCGCCACAATAAGATCCAACTGGACTTTGACTGCTTACAAGAACTGGAAGCGCTCCACACCATTGGCATCCAAGGCAATCCCATTTCGAGGCGCAAATTACTACGGTGGCTGCGGGAACGAGGTCGGACGGAAGTGAAGATCATCTAGAGCTTTTGCTTGCCCCCCACTTTCCCCAACCCACTTTAACCACACAATACCTCACATCAAACATCAGCAATATGAACCAGGATTCCCTCCAAACCTTTGGCAATTTTATCATCAAGCAGCTATTTGATCGTGGCCTACACCGGTACGGGCAGCTTGCTCGACACGAACTCCAAACCGTAGAACCCGATCTGCAATCCTGGCTCGATGAACGCAGTCCTGAAGATCAGAAGATGATGAAAAAAGTAGTACTCAAAGTACTCCTCTCCGCGACGCACGATTTTTTATTTGCACTCGAGGAAGAAGCGGACTTTGAGCGAAGGGTGAGCGTCCTGGTTGACCAAAACAATGTTGCCGACCTCAGTGATGGCTTGCAGGGAGAATTGTTTTTAGAGGACGGTTGGATCAATCGTTACAGCGAGTTTAGAGACGACGCTCGCTCCCTGATCGGTTGAAATAAAAAGGAAGTCTTCCACGCCCAATCTTTATCCGCACAACGCTTTCCCCATGGACCCTAGCCAAATGGATCAAATCATTCGCCTAAAGTACCAGGCCTCTCTACTGGATGACCAGCAGTGGGTCCAGATTATCGGTTTTTTGGTCGCGCACGGTGAGCTTTTTTCCCAGCTC
>CALCCH010000245.1 GCA_937899855.1 uncultured Saprospirales bacterium
TAACAATACCTGTGCCTGCAACGAGTGCCCCCACATGCGGCGCAATACCATGGAAAAACTCTACCTCTGTATGAAATACGAAACCCCGGAGATTACCCTCCCCGAGTGGGTGATCCGCAAAGGAATTGGATCGATTGACCGGATGCTCGAAATTTCGGCCAACGCGGGATTGTAAAAACCCAGTCCGTAGAACTTTGGCGATGGACGGTGCAAACGGTCCATCGCTATTTTTTTGGACAAATATTTGATTAGCCAAGGACAGATGCTGGTCGTAATTTCATACCAAAATGGTGTAATTCCACGTTTTATCATAACTTTGCACCCTCATGAACGTCGTGGAGCTCGCTGGTAGCCGCTCCCCCAAATACCCTTTTAAAAGTGAAGAATTTCGTAGTTGTCCTCTCCTTATTGCTGATTTCGGTAGCTGTTCAGGCCCAAAGGGGCTGGGAGCTCGGAGGTTGGGCGGGCACCGCCTTTTACTTCGGTGATCTCAACACCAGTTTCGATCTGAGCCGGCCCGGTCCGGCCCTCGGGATGGTGGCCCGGTACAATTTCAACGAACGCATTTGTCTCAAGTTCTCCGCCAATGGTACCCAAGTCGGTGCCGATGATGCCGACTCCGACAACGCCTTCCAACGATCCCGCAACCTGAGCTTCCGCAGCTTGGTCATCGACGGAACGACCCAACTGGAATTCAATTTTCTCCCCTATTATCACGGCAGTAAGGATCAATTCTATACCCCCTACCTCCTAGGGGGATTCTCCGTTTTTTACTTCAATCCTCAGACCCAATTCAATGACGAGTGGGTAGCCCTACGCCCCCTCGGCACCGAGGGTCAGTTTCGGGGAGAGGAATACTTCACCATCCAGGGCGCAGCGACGATCGGGGCGGGCTTTAAGATCGACCTCAACTACCGCTGGAGCGTCAACATCGAATGCAGCGTCCGCAAATTATTTACCGATTTCTTTGACGATGTGAGTGGGGTTTATGCCGATAAGGACGATATCGAATCGCTGCGGGGAGAAACGGCCGTCCTACTGTCCGACCGCTCCTGGGAAGTGCAGGACATCGTCGATCAGGCCATCGGCGAACCGGGTCGGCAAAGGGGCAACAGCAAGGATAATGATACCTATGCTTTTTTGGGTGCCGGTATCGTGTATTACTTTGGCGATATTCGTTGCCCTCCCTTCTCCGCGGGTAAAAAGCGCAAATTCAAATAATTCAGTTTCCTCTTCAAGAGCGAGCGGATCAGTTGGCTGCTTTGAGCCGTCGGCCGTCCCGATATGGAGCTGCCACCCCTTGGTCACTCGCCAATTGGACGAGGGTGAGGAATTCGTGACGCAGGTCGTAGGGGTCGGGGCCCAGGCCACTACGTCCCAAATCACTGCCCATGGCCCAGCTGGCTTCCCCCCGGTGGGGCGAATGGCGTAGCAGCAGGCCAAAACCCGCCACCGCTGCGGCAAAGCGAAAGTCCGTACTGCTGTGTTCCAAGGCTAATCCTTTATCCACCACCACGTATTCCAACCCCTTACTTTGCTCGGTCCCGGGCCGCTGGTAGCGCAGCTTGAGCGTCAACAAATCTCCGCGAAGGGCTTCGGGAAGTAGCTGGGTACTCCGGTATTTGAGCGGATCCACCGGGCTTGTCTTGGCGGGTGGGGGATTACTCGCCGGAACGATCTCGTAGAGGGCCGTCACGCTATGCCCCGCCCCCAACTCTCCAGCATCCCGCCGGTCATCATTGAAATCCTCCGCCGCCAGAAGGCGATTCTCATAACCAATCAGACGATACTCCCGAACTTGGGTCGGGTTGAATTCCAATTGCAGTTTGACGTTCTTGGCAATGGTCAACAGGGTCCCACTCATTTCGCGAATCAGCACCTTTTCCGCCTCCGCCAGGCGATCGATATAGGCGTAGTTGCCGTTGCCGTGCTTGGCCAGTTGCTCCATTTTTCCATCCTGCAGATTACCCCGACCAAAGCCCAGCACCGAGAGGTAAACCCCACTTTGCCGCTGACTCTCGATCAGGCGCACCAGCTCGGCCGTGCTCTGCACCCCGATGTTAAAATCTCCGTCCGTGGCGAGGATGACGCGGTTGTTGCCCCGGGACAGCCAGTTTTCCCGAGCGACTTTGTAAGCCAGTTGAATGCCGGCCGCTCCCGCCGTTCCGCCACCGGCTTGTAGGGCATTGATGGCGCTCAGGATCCGTCCCTTCTGCGCAGCCGGTGTAGAGGGCAGCACCAAACCGGAAGCACCGGCGTAGACGACGATGGCCACCCGATCCTGGGGCCGCATTTCCCGAACCAGCATCCGCAGCGCCGATTGGAGAAGGGGGAGCTTTTCCGGGCTTTGCATGGAGCCGGAGGCATCGATCAGAAAAACCAGGTTGTTGGGGGGCAGGTGGGTGGTGGGAATCTTACGGCCCTGGATACCGATTTGCAGTAGGCGGTGCTGGGGATTCCAGGGGCAGGTAGCCACTTCCGCACTCACGGCAAAGGGGTCTTCCCCTTCGGGCTCGGGGTAGTCGTAGTTAAAGTAATTGATCATTTCCTCGATGCGGACGGCATCGATCGGTGGGGGATAGCCGCTGGTCAGCAAGCGGCGGATGTTGCTGTAGGAGGCGTTGTCAACGTCGATGGCAAAGGTGGAGTGGGGGTGATCCAGGGCGTTCTGAAAGTCGTTTTCGACAATCTCCAGGTAGCCTTCCCCGTGAAGGTCCGCAGGCTCCATTTCGGTGGGATCGGGAGCGGTACGCGCTCGAATGACATCGACGGGGCTTTCGTCCTGAAGGACGATCATTTCCTGGGCGCCCGCAGCCTTTTGTGGGCTGTGGTAGGAAGGGGGGTGACACTGGACCAAGCACAGGGCAAGGACCAGCAGGGCGCAACTTGGTAGATTCCGTTTCATGGATTGCTTTTGGCAAGGATGATGCGGAATTGTTGTAATTTGGCGGCTGCCGGATTCATTTCACCAAATTACTGGATCATGATTTCGCATACCGAATTTTCACTGCCCGCTTACGCCCGGGGTTTTCACCTCATCACCCGGGAGGTACTGGAACGCTTGGACCCACTGCCCGATTCGGGTTTGCTCCACCTGTTTATCCGCCATACCTCAGCGGGACTGTGCATCAATGAAAACGCCGATCCCTCCGTCCGAGTGGATTTTGAGTCGATCTTCAACCGGCTCGTACCCGAAAACCTTCCCTTTCTGACGCACACCCTGGAGGGGCCCGATGACATGCCCGCCCACATCAAGGCGGCCCTGGTGGGCAGTTCGGTCAGTATCCCCATCATCGCGGGGCGTCTGCACCTCGGCACGTGGCAGGGCATCTACCTCGGTGAGTTTCGCAATCGGGGGGGGAAACGGCGATTACTGGCAACCATCCACCACTAGATTTGGTTGGATAAACGGAGGGGAGAATGACCGCGCCGAAGCGCCGGAGGAAGAACCCGCTACATTTTGAGATGGCCTTTGGCAAAACAAACGACAGTGCAAGCATTGATTTACGGTATTGGCTACGGCTTGGTCCTTTGCATCCTACTCGGTCCCCTTTTTTTTGCCCTGCTACAAGCCGGAATTGAACGCGGCATGCGTGCGGGTTTGATGGTGGGCTTGGGGATCTGGATCAGCGATTTTGTCTTCATCGCAACGACCTATTTTGGCATGGCTTACCTGGTGGAGATTACGCGGTGGAATGGTTTCGAGTGGTACCTGGGTTGGATTGGTGGGATGGTGTTGATGGCTTTTGGCCTGGGAGCCCTGCTGACGCCACCGCCGGATTTGGAGACGCAAGTGCGGGCCAATGCCTCCAGCCGGGCCAAGTCCTATCTCAAGTACTGGATCAAAGGTTTTTTGGTCAATACCATCAATCCGTTTACCTTCTTTTTCTGGATCGGTTTGATGACGACTACGGTCGTCCAAAACGGCTTTTCCTCGACGAGTGCCTTTCTCTTTTTTGCCGGCATCATGGGAACCGTTATCCTCACCGACTCGCTCAAAGTATTACTCGCCAAAAAAATTCGCCGCCGCATGACCCCCTACCACGTATTGCGGATGCGACAGTTTTCGGGCGCCGCGCTGGTCATTTTTGGCATCGCCCTGATTATTCGGGTCGTGTGGTGAGCGGAGTAGTCAGGTGAAATGTTTGAGCATGATGACCTCCTTGGCGGTGAGGTGGCGAAAGCGGCCACGGGGCAAATCTTTCTTGGTGAGGCCGGCGTAGTAGGTGCGGTCCAGTCGCTGTACCTCATAGCCCAGATGGGCAAAAATCCGCCGGACGATGCGGTTGCGCCCCACGTGAATCTCCAGGCTCACCTCGCGTCGGGACTGCCCCTTCAAGTAGTCGCTCCAATCCACCTCGACCCGACCGTCTTCCAATTCCAAGCCGTCGCGAATCTTTTGCAAATCGCCCTCCGTGATGGCCTTATCAAGCGTCGCCTGATACACCTTCGGTACCTCGTGGCTCGGGTGAGACAATTTTTTGGCCAAGTCCCCATCGTTGGTCAGCAGCAACAAACCCACCGTCTCCCGGTCGAGCCGACCGACGGGGAAGATGCGTTCCTTCACCTTGTCCCCCACGATGTCGAGCACAGTCCGCCGTCCCCGATCATCACTGACCGTGGTGATGGTATTTTTTGGTTTGTTGAGGAGGAGGTATACTTTGCGGCTCTCCAGCTGGAGCAACTTCCCTTTGAAGGTGACGCGGTCCTCGGTTTGGACCAAGTAGCCCGGTGAGGTCTCGACCTGGCCGTTGACCTGTACCAAACCCTCCTTGACGTATTCCGCGGCCTTGCGGCGCGAACAGAGCCCGGAGTGGGAGAGGTACTTGTTGAGGCGAATGCCCTCCGGCGCTTCGGCATCGGGGGGGCGGGGAGCGGGCGAATCGGGCTTGCGTTTGGCCATAGCTTAAAAGGGAATGTCCTCGTCGTTCATCCGCGAAGGACGGGTAATGATATTCGGATTGGGCTTTTCGGCAAAGGGATCCTCCAGCAGTTCGTTGAAGTTGGGGTCATCCAAATCACTGAATTTGGCGAATTGGTCGGTAAACTTCAAGCGCACCGTTTTCAAGGCTCCGTTCCGGTGTTTGGCGACGATGATTTCGCCGATGCCCTTGAGGGATTGCCCTTCCTCATCCTCGAGGATGGAATAGTATTCGGGCCGGTAGATAAAGGAAACGATGTCCGCATCCTGTTCGATAGCTCCGGAGTTGTGAATCACAAAGTTATTCGCCACGAAGTTGTGCTGTTCTTCAACGTGGAGATCGTAAGTTTCCTCACTGCCAATGTGTCTGATGGATTTCACTTTATCCCAGTACAAGTCACTCTCCGCCAAGTGTCGCAAATCGTCGGATTCCAGTACGCCAGCGACTCTGGCCATTCGCTCGCGCGATAGGTTGGAACGGTAGAGGGTAGATCCGCAATACTGCATGCCAATGGCTTTTTGGAAGGCCCGCTCGCTCCATCCACGTTCCCGTTTCTCGTCCCTAACGACTCGCCAAAATTGCTTGGGAATGACATCGCGATTGGGATTGGCAGTTTTACTCCGCAGCAGGTCAGCCAGGGCCGCAAGCTTGCTTGCTTTTTCCCCAAAGATACCAATGTGGTCCACAAACTTTAGAATATCCTCCTTGCCCGAAACAACGACCAAGTAGCCCGGTCGGTAAGATTTCTTTTGGTTTTTCCGAAGGGTCGCACTGATGCCAAAACGCTTGAGGAGGTACTGTACATCACGCGCGAGAACGGGAGAATTGGTACTGTAATGCAAAATGGAAGAGCCCACCGTTTTACGAAGGAATACACAGCCATCCGTCGACCAAAGATGTCGGATGAAAAGTGCGAGTTGCCGGTCGTCGGCGCGGTAGATGGCATCCGGTACTTGCTTTTCGTGAGCACGGCTCAGCTTCAAGCCAATCCGTCCGAGTAAGTTGACAAAGGGATGGTGCCTCCCATGCGTCAAGTGGTATGGGGAGGGCAGGTAGACTTGTTGGCAACCAGCTGAATTGCGATCGGCCACTATTCGGGCTTTGATTCCCCAAAGTTTGCTCGCGCAATCGACGACCATACGACAGGACTCCCGGTCTTTACTCGTGTAGTGAATGGGTTGCCGCGGTACAAAACAACCATCGCCAATCATGTGAGCCAAGAAAACAATTTCCTCGTCTTTTAGCTCGGAGCTTGTGCTATTTGTAGTGTGTCGAGCCAGGGCCAGATAGTCTCCCTCCTTGATGTCCACCAATTGCTGCCAGCCATCGGGCGTGTAAAAAGGGTGATTCAAACTGGCGCGGATTCGGTGTCCCGACTGGGTCTCCACTTCAAAGATTTCTTTCTTACCCGTTGGCCAGACCTCCAAACATTTGGCCGGGTTCAATTGGTGGTGCCGATCCATTGCCAACACCTGGAAGTCAGTCTTACCCACGAGTTCATCCACCCGCTGGTAGGTGCCCGTCTCGGGAAGGTAGATCAGGGTATCCCCCGTGATACATTCCCGCAAATCCGACAACTGTGGCCGCTTGGTTCCCCCCCGCGTTTCCACCGCCCGACTCAATTGCGACAGCGCAATGACCGGAACGTGCAACTCCTTGGCCAAGCCCTTGAGGGCACGCGAAATCGAACTGATTTCCTGTTCGCGGTTGCCGTTTTTGCTGCTTCCCTCCGGTCCACCCGTCATCAACTGCAGGTAGTCGATGATGACCATCTGAATGTCGTGTTGCATTTTGAGGCGCCGACATTTGGCGCGCAGTTCGAAAACGTTGAGACCGGGCGTATCATCGATGTAGATGGGAACCTCGCTCATCTTCTCGATGGCACTCTGGAGCTGTTGCCATTCGTAATCTTCAAGCTGACCGTTCCGCAGCTTACTGCCCGGAATTTCTGCCTCCATCGAGATGAGGCGCTGCACCAACTGCAGGTTAGACATTTCCAGGGAGAAAAAGGCGACGCCCTTACCAAATTCTAGGGCGGCATTGCGGGCCAGGGCCAGGGTAAAGGAGGTATTGTGGGTCACCGTCATGTCTTCCAGAAGAAAGAGGCGATTGCCGTCGATTTCGAAGCCGTAGTAATCGTCCACCCGATCGTATTCCACCACGATATCCGTCCGTTGCCAATGAGCAAGCGGCTCCCAGGGACGGGCCTGCCGATCCTGAATCCGAAGCGGGATGCTCCGCAGGTCGCCTTGGAGACGCAGGGTATAAACGGGCTTCGCCACATCCGCTGGCTCCGGCAGTGCCGTACGAAAGCCCAAAGAGTCGCAAAGTAGTTTGAGCTCACGGGCCAATTGGGGAGTGGTCAGCGCAATGTCGTAATGGTTGGTCGCGGCGACGTACCGCCCCGCCCCGTCGATCATCCCGGCCAACAGGGCTAGGCGGCGACTACTGGTGTTGAACAGATAGTTGGGGGGAATGTGCGTAGCAGCGGTTGGTCCATTGACCGTAGCGCCGTAGCTCGTAGCGGGAGGAACGGCCATATCGGCCAGCAGCTGTGCCACCGAGTACTGCTCCGAACCAAGCGAGTCGGCAAGCAGCTCGGGTACCGGTGAGGCCAGCACTTGGCCAGCGCGGGTGGCGGTGGCCAGGTACAGCCCCAGGTAGTAGGGGGGCAAAGTCAGCTCGCGTTCGGCAAATTCGACGGCCGTCTTGTAGCCCTGGTAGTGCGCACGAAAGTTGTCATCGCGGGTCAGGTAATCGGCCACCGAGATATTGAGGACGGGGTCCGCACCATCGGTACCCCCCATAGATCGGGGTTTGAGGGAAAGGATGTGGCTTTCGTTGACGCGGTAGTCGATGCCATCTTGCTGGCGGATCCAGTACATCCGCTCCCGCCCCCGGGCCAGGGAGCGTACGCGCCGGGGCTTGGAATCGTCGCCCATCAGGAGATCCCCCACTACGACGTCTTCTACTTTTTTCAAGCCCCCTCCGTACAGCAGCACTTTGGTCCCCTTGGCCAGGCATTTGCCCATCCCAGGGCGGGCCGCCACAATGATCAAATCCGAGGATTGCCAGCCCGAGGTCAGTCGATCCAGGTCCACAAAACCGGTGGGAACGCCGGTGAGGCCTTCCTCCTTTTGCGACAACTCTTCCAACTGCTTGAGGGCACGACTCGTCAGGGAACTCATGGTCTCGAAACCCCGACTCAGGTTTTTTTCGGTGATGGAAAACAGGCCTTGTTCGGCATCATCGAGCAGTTGGAAAACGTCGGTCGTGTCTTCGTAGGCGTCGCGAATGATTTGGGTGGATACGCGGATGAGTTCGCGTTGGATGTATTTTTGAGCGATGATCCGGGCGTGGTACTCGATATTGGCCGCCGAAGCGACGCGGTTGGTCAATTCCACCAGGTAGTAGGGGCCACCGGCTTTGTCCAGCTCTCCCGCCTTTTTCAGCTCCTCGGTGACGGTCAGCAGGTCGACGGGTTGGCTTTTCTCGAACAGGCGCAGCATGGCGCGGTAGATCATCTGGTGGGCGTCGGAATAAAAACTTTCGGAACGGACGATGTCGAGAATGATGGGAAGGGCGTCCTTGTCAAGCATGAGAGCCCCCAGGACGGCTTCTTCCAGGGGAAGCGCTTGTGGTTGAACTTTACCAAAAACGTAATTGGTCAATTCATTTCCCTTCTTGGCCCCGCGATACTCGCTAATCTTCTTGACGGGGGGGTTGGATTCTGACATGGTCTACAGATTCATTGCATTAGAGAATGGTGTCCTCCGTGCGGTTTTCTCATTGATCTTAGTATGGCTCACAAAGCTAATTTTATTTAGCAAAGTTCAGTAATCCACGCTAAAAAGCGACTTTTCCACAATTGTGGAAAAGAAAGTCCAAAAATGTGGAAAACTTGTGGGTTACTCCACCCCTCATTTTTATACTCCTCCACTTCATCGCGGCTACGCATTTATTTTTTTCTCAATGCCCAAGCTAAAATCGCGTAAAAGACCAATTTACGGGATGAGGCGAGGCCGGGCACCATTTAATTAAGCCTATTTACTATGTGTAAAAATCCATATCTCTCCCGCCTTCTCGATCCCTTTTTCGGG
>CALCCH010000246.1 GCA_937899855.1 uncultured Saprospirales bacterium
TCCCCATCGGTATAGGCATAGCCCAGCCCAAGATGTAAGGTATTTTTCGTTCCCAATTCAAGGTTGATGCGGTGTCCATCGGTTCGCGAGCTTTGACGAGGCGTGTGGAGTACTTCGACCCGGGAGCGGTAAGGCCGAAATTGTCCACCGACGCCCACACCCGTCACGACTAGGGGATCATAAGTGTAGGCCGATGTGGAGAGATTGGGTACCTTTTTGGAATAACTCAAACCGGTACGGTTAAAATCGCGGTAGTCACGCTCGTCCGCATTTTGGTTGTACAAATAGCCATAGGCCTCCCGCGAATCTACCCCATCGTTGCGCAAGCGGGACCACTGGACATAGCCCCGCCAATTGCCACAGCGCTTTGGCTTGAAAGTGGGAAAAGTATAATCTCCGCTGAACCGGAGATCAAAATTGATCATACTCGTCCGGGTGGGAACTTGGATGTCCGGTACGCCACCACTGAAGCCAAAAGACAGATTAGAGGTTCCACCACCGACAAAGCGAAGGTGGGTCCTGGAAGACCTCCCAACGATTCTATTTTTGGTGGTCCCTCGCAAGGAAGTTTTCAGAGCCACTTTTTTCAACCCTTTCCGCGAATTGTAGGAGGTCGAGAGCTTTAGGCCAGCACTTATCGCCCCAAACTGCCCTTTCAAGGAAATCACCGGGTCGATCCCAATCCCATTCTGGGCATCGTAGTTGACGTTGACGTTGAGGATGCCCTTTATGCCAAAACTGGTCCCGACGCGGTAGCCCAGGCCCTTGTAATTGTTGTAGTAGAGCTGCCCATTCCAACGGTCACCACCGCCCGTTTCAAAACCAAATCGCTCGGTAACGGACGCCGGGAAGTCAATGCCGATGGCAAAATTATTTTTGAGGTGCATCTCCTGCTTGACCACGTCGCCGTTGAAATCATCCGGCAAGCCACGCAGTTGGCGATTGACGGCCCCCACGTTGAGGTTCCAACCCAAGCCCACCCAGGAGCCCGCCTCATCCAGATCGACACCCGAATTGTAGAACAGGTTGATCGGATAGCCCCCATTGGGGCCGGGAACCGTCATCAGGGGAATATTGTAGGTAAAGTCGCCCGTGTAGAGCTTGACCATATCGGTGGTCTGGGCATCTTCAAAATTGGCAAATTCCTCCTGGGCCGGTCCCGAGGTAATCGCGAGTAGCGAGGTGGGAAATAGCGAGACGAGCAAGGGAATCAGCAGTACGGCCATCAGGGGCCTTTTATAGCGACGCAAACGGTCTAATCTCATCTTAATAAGTTTTTAACTGAGGAAGTTGATTGATTTTTTGTTGTTCGATCTCGGCCTTGACTACGCCAACGCGGAGCAGCTGATCGTCGAAGACGAAGGTTCGGTCGCCTTTGCCTTTGCGTTCAAAAGCCAGTGCGAGTTCGAGGTGGGGAGCCAGTTCGTAGTTGCGGACAAATTGGTAAAGTACACAGCGGGATGTATCAGCACCCTGGAGCAGGTAAAAGTCCTCCTTGGCAGCGTAGGAAAAATAGTCGATCAGTTGGTAATACTCCGTTTCGTCACGCGCGCTTTGCATCAAGACGTTTTGCCGCCCCGCAGCGGGACCGATGCGACAGCGGTAATAATCCAGCTCGTCGCCATATTCCGCCCGGCGCTCGGTGAGCAAATCAGCGGGCAGGGTCTCCCGACGTTCTTCCTGCGCCACGAGGTATTCCACGGGTTGGTACTGGATGTCAAAACGCAGGGGCGCAATCGTCTTTTCCACGCGCAGCCCGTTGCGGGGGTTTTCCACCCACTCGACGTAGGTACGGGGCAGGAGGATTTCGGAGCGGGTACAAGCCAGCGAGAGCGCCAGGGCCATTGCCGCTAGTAAAGCGAGGAAGCCGGTGCTAGTCCATTTTTCCATGATAACGTTGGTTGACGTAGTGAATAATATCGTTGGTTACATCGTAAGCAGGTTTCCCCCCGATGATGGTCCCGTCGCCCCGGGCACCGATGAGGTAATCGTAATTTTCACCTCGGGCAAAGTCTTCCAGGTACTGGTTGAGTTGGACCCAAATTTTTTCGTCCAACTCCTGGGCCCGAGCACTCTGCTGGTCCATCAATTCCCGTTGGGTCAGCGCGTAATTGCGCTGGAGGACTTGATAGCGTTCGCGCAATTGCCCCGGGTCGCGATCGCTGACCAGTTGGGCAACGCCCTGGAGCTGTACTTCCAAACTGTCGAGTAGGAATTGGGCCGCTTGATCGGATCGGTGCAGTTGTTGTTCCAGCTGTTGTTTGTACTGAAAAGCGTCGTAGACGCGGGCCAGGTCGACGTAGGCCGTTTTGGGACCCGCAGTTTGCGCGAGGTACAAGGCCCCGCTCGACAGCAGGAGGCTCAGAACCAATAAGGGTCCAAAGAATCGATTCATTGGTATTGTTTTTTTTCGGTTGATGATTGAGAAGTAAGGATTCCTCACTCCTCGCCGACCTCCTGAAGGGTCGGTGCGGGATTGGGTGCTTGTAAACCACCACCATCGAGCGTGATGCAGTTTTGTCCCGGCGGACAGTAGTAGTACAAACGCAGGTACTGTTTTTGCCCGCGGCTGTCTTCCACCTCCAGGGTGTAGTGGCGATTGATGTCAACGCTGAGGTTGATGGAGAAATAGTTGAGCCCCATTCGTTTATTGAGGGTACCGGATTGATTGGGGCTGGCGGGTGGGGCCTGGTCCCAGTCGTAGATGATCCAGTCCAGCACATCGTTTTGCCCAACCGCGGTGGCGTAATCCTCCTCGTACTTAAAGCGCAGTACCGGACTGGTCAACTGCACGAAGGTGCCATCCAAGTCCTTTTTCAAGTCGGCGTACACCTTGGCATTGTTGGTGCCCGGAGGGGGCGCAGCGCAGGGGGCGACGAAGGGAAATTGTAAGTTGAGACTGGGGTTGTTACCGCTTTGCGCAAGGGTCGCATCGACTTGGACGAAGGCCAGGGCACTAAAGTTGAAATCGGCCAGTGGCGACTCGGACAGCAGTTGATCGTCGGCCCAGTAGCGGACGCTGGTCTCGCAACGTTCGATCCGGTAAACGGTGCCGTTGGTAGCCGCCCCCAGTACGTTGGCGTCGATCATGACCTGTCCATTTAAAAAGCGCAGGGTCCAGCTCTGCGTGGCGTCCGTGCTGTGGCGTAGGCCGATGCTGATGTCGGATTGGTCAAAATAATTGAACGAAAATTCGACGTAGCCACTTTCCCCCGACGCGAGCTCCAGTAGCTCGATCCGATCGTGGTACAGCCGACCCTGACTGACGTAGGTCGTCCCCAGAAAAGCACTCTGGGCGGCACCCACTTCCTTTAGCAGTTGGGTGACGATGGTCTGCTGGGCGGAGAGCTGGAGCGTACCGAGGAGCATCCAACCGAGGAGTCCTACCAATAATTTTGGGTAAATCTTCATGCCTTTAAAGTTTTCAGCAGCATTGAGAAAATGAGGTGACGGAATAGCGGCCTACTTCGACAAGCGCTGAACGGTGCCACGTAGGGCCTGGACTTCCGTTTGCAGGGCTTGAATCTGGCTTTGCTGCTCTTCGATTTGGCTTTGTTGCTCTTGTACCGCTCCGACCAGTACGGGGATGAGGGCCCGGTAGTTGATCGCCTTGTAGCTTTGCTCCGCCTCGTAGCCGACGATTTCCTGGCTGCTTTCCACCAGCTCGGTGGCCGTGGGGGCCAGCGCCAGTTGATCCTTTTCGGATTTGGACAGCGAGAGGTCCGTGGGGGCTTCCGGCAATGCCGCTTTGGGCTGCGCCACCCGCTCGTAGATGGGCTGACCGGGCACCGAAAAATCCGTCACCAAATCCGGCATAACCGTTTCCAATTCCTGGGCGATCAAGCCGTACTGTAGCCCCTCGGGCAATTGTATTCCGAGATTGTCTTTAAAGCGGTAGGACTTGGGCTTGAGCTGGGCAATCATCCCCAAGGCACCGACCAAGTCCTTGGTTCCTTCCTTGAGCCGACCGTCGGACATCCCGTCCACCTCCGTTCCCGTCACGACCTCATTGCCCGAAAAGTAGCCTGCGTAATCCGTTCCGTCGGCTACACCCGACCAAAGGGCGTAGTTGGTACCGGTACCACTTTTTTCGAGGTAGTTGTAAATGCCGTATTTGTTGCTTCCCGAGGTAGCGTCTTGTACGTAGTTGTAAATCCCGTACTTGGTATTGGAAGAGCTGGTGTTGTCGTAGACGTAGTTGTACAATCCGTAACCCGGCCGGGGGCCGTAGAGATAGGTGGTGTTGTGGATACCATACGCGGAGGATAGGGCAGCCGTATTCTCGTAGACCTGGGAGCGGAAGCCGTATTTGGTACCCCGGCCATCGGCGGTGATGAGGGCATCATAAGCCATGGTGTTACCGGCGCCCTTGTGCCATATGGTGGTGTGGTGTCCAATGGCCTGTTTGCTGGAGGAAATGGGCTGAAAGACCTGGGTCAAACTACCGTATTTATCGCCCCCTCCCCCTTCGGCGGAAATCAATGTATGGGTCCCGTAAGCCTGGCCCGTACCGTAGTTGCGGACGCGCTGACTGATGCCGAGAATATCCTCGGAGGCAGCAGCATTTTGTACGTAGTGCCCATAGACACCAAACTTGGTTCCCGTACCGTTACCAATGATCCAATTGGCGATCGAATAGCTGAGTCCCGAACCGTAATTATCGGTCCAGTTAAAGAGGCCCGTGGCGTTTTGGTTAGAGCCCGCCACTTGGGCTACCCGATTGTTGAAGGCTACTTTAGCGCCGGTACCCGTACCGGTGACTTCGTTGAAAATTCCCGTTAGCTCACTCGTACTACTGCCATCGGCGGTGAGGTAAAAGCCCCGGTTGTTGGTGGTATTGAGGAGGCGTACCTTGCTGTTGTCCGTGTTCGTCTGTCCGATTCCGACGTCTTCATCGGCGTCGACGTAAATCTGTGCGGTAAGGGGCGACCAGGCGGCCACCAAGAGCAATGCTCCCAAATAGTAACGAAGGATTTTCATACGATGGTGAGATTGAAAAAGGATGATAGAATGCGACATGGTCGTTGTTTTTTCATTGTTATATAGACATAGTTCATCTGGCCCAACTCCGGTGCGAAGAAGGGAAATGTCTTTCTAAAGGGTACGGGGATAGCAGGCCCGTACGGTGCGGACACCGGTAAGGCTTTGGAATTGAAGCGAGTCAAAGAGACCGCTACAACACCCATTTCCTCCTGATCCCAGTTAGGATCGGTCAATTAAACGTAAACTTCCCTAGCCCAATCAACGGGCGATTCGGGAAGTACTCCAGCGATTTGTAGTGAAAATGTTGCTCTACCGTACGCAGCAACGAGAAGGCTGCTGATTGGTGCTTTTCAACTGACCAATGGTCCGTGAAAACGCAAACGGTAAAGTACTCTAGCAGGACGGGCCTTGGCCCAGATTGAAATAACGAGACGGGGAGTAAGTTTTAGTTTTGCTACCCAATTCGCAAATTACAAATGGAGTTTTGGATTATTACACTAAGTCTCGTGTGATGCTACAAAAGTAAACAGGTGCCCCCTAAATTGCAAGGGGACACCTGATTTTTTTTGATTATTTATTTGGAATGCTAAGTAGTAGGCAAAGTGGTTTTTTTGATCGTCATCGAATCAGCGCCTTGCTTTTGTAGCAGGATTTATCCAATAAAATATTTCAACAAAACCGTCCAATCATTAAAAGCTACCATTTTCGAATAATTCATTAGCTTTTTCAATTGCCTCCTCCTTAGTCTTTGCGGTATACCGGCTAGGATTCTTCAAAAAGTTAGCACCACCGGCGTTCTCTAGTAATCTATTTAACACATTCATATCAATCTCTAGTAATTGAATATCCCCTGGTACCAGCCATGCGGTTTCTACTACCTCTAGATTTTCAGAACCTTCCATCTCTTGAAGATCTATATACCCTTCATCGTATAGATAGGTAACGATTTCAACTAGGGTGTGTCTGAAAAATGCTTTTTGAAGTAAATCTTGATGAATGCCAAGT
>CALCCH010000247.1 GCA_937899855.1 uncultured Saprospirales bacterium
GTTTTTCAAGCCAATTCGTGTCTAACTCAATCTCCAGGTTAATATAGCAACTCCATCTAGCCACTGCCGAATTATTTTGTCAGTGGACTTTGGAGTTGAGAAGCATAAACCCAATGGTGATTTCAAGCCTGAATTATTCTTTGATTCCCCAAAAGTTCTAAAGGTGAGCACCACGAAGAAAAAACATGGATAATCTTTTAAAACGTAGGCCAGCTCGACGAAAAAGCAGGTGGGGCTCGCGAGACATCAAGGATAAAAAAATAGCTGCCCGGAACTTTATCGCTGCCGTCCTTGTAATACCCCATGTCCGATGCAAAGGACGCGCTGCGCAAAGGCGTAAGCGCTCATTTAGATCTATGGTGTAAGGGCAACATCTCGTTATTTGGCCCCGAGGCTGGCGGTTCGAATCCGTCTAGTTCTTCTCTGAAATGCGAAGGGGAAATGGGGTAGTATCCGTTTGGTTTTTATCCAAGAAAGCAAAATAAAAAATATAAATTTTTTTTGCGACTTTGGAACTTCCACTCCTTACTCCTTGTAATAAGAACATACTCGGCGCGGTGGTGTAAACGGCAACATCGGAGTTTCATACACTCCAGGCTGACGGTTCGAATCCGTCCTGCGCAACTACTTTTTTGACCCTTTGATTTGTACCATTTTTTTTTAATCCGGTAGCTGTGGTGTAATTGGAAACATCCCACCTTGTCAAGGTGGAGTACGGGGATCGTAACCCCCAGTTACCGCGAAACTAAAACACGTTAACGATGACGATTTTAATAGCCTTTTTACTTTTCCTCTCCAGCATTAGCAAGACCAGTTCTGACACTTAGCGGAATGGAACGGACGGCTACGATCGTCTGAAAGCCTTCCGCCCAAACGGAAGGCTTTTTTTGTGTCAGCATTCATCGAGCGGGTAAAGCATTTAGGGATGATGGCCAGCCTTCCAAGCTGGAGAATGCGGTTCGATTCCGTGTACCCGCACCGCAAGCTGGACTATAAAGTTGGACACCCGGGTGTCCAAGCGGAGCGTTAGCCAAGCGGTTGAAGGCACCTGTCTTACACACAGGAGATCTGAGGTTCGAATCCTCAACGCTCCACCATTTTGACGTGAAGCTTAAGTGGCATAAGCGCTGGGTTGTTAACCCAAGGACAGGGGGTTCGAATCCCTCCGCGTCAGCCATTTTATTCCGGTGAAGCATTGCTGGCGATGCACTTGACTTGTAATCATGAGAATGGAGTTCGATTCTCTACACCGGAGCGAGTTTTACCTTGGAGCGTAACCACCTCGTCTGATATGCGAGAGTAAGGTAAGGGTTGCAAATGTGGGTTCGAATCCCATCGCTCCGACCAAAGTATGGTTTGTGGATTTGGTAAAGACTGAATTGATTTAATTGGGGGCTCATGTTCCAAGACTGGCGACACTCCTTTGCAAGGAGCGTGTGTAGGGTTTGATTCCCTAAGTCTCCACCAATTTTTGACAAGCTCCGTTAGCTTAACTGGCCAAAGCAGCCGGCTTTTAACCGGCGTGATGAGAGTTCGAATCTCTTGCGGAGCACTTACAATTGCCCGTCTAGCCCAACTGGCAGAGGCACCGGATTTAGGATCCGGGTGATGGGGGTTCGAATCCCTCGACGGGTACTGTGGGGATGACTAGTCATCCCAATTATTTGGTAACGTAGCTTACAAGGAGAAAGCGCCAGGTTGAAGCCCTGGAGAGTAGGGTTCGATTCCCACGTTACCACTGCGCTCCTCTAGCCCAATCGGTAGAGGCAATCGGTTTAAGCCCGATCGAGTTTCGGTTCGAATCCGAAGGGGAGCACTGGTTTGACGATTACTACAAGCGAGGCTAAGGCAGCCGGGAGGTCTCCAAAACCTCCGCCGACTGGGTTCGATTCCTAGCGCTTGTGCCACTAAAAAAGCCGAGTGTTCTGGGGGTCACTCCTCACATTGGAAGGTAAACCAGCCGGGGGCTGGACCGGTCTGCTAAACCTGGTGCTCCGATTCATCGGGGTTTGTTTCGAGTACAATGCCTTCCGCCCATTTATTTTCTCAGCCAATCAGAGAGTAGCAAGCATTGGTGCTTAAGCAGTCTTGAAAACTGTGCCATCCCCCGGGATGAGGGTTCGATTCCTTTACTCTCTGCCACTTCTATCTCCACCCACCACGGCGGAATTTTTGCGAAGCAAATTTTGATATGACTGATTTAGTTGATACATTTAAGCCTTCGAGGAATTAGCCTACCATTACTGTCTTGCCCTGTATTCGTTTTCCGAATCGTTACAATCTATTGTTTATGACGAACCCCATCCTTACCGACACGACCCAAAAAGTGGTGCGTTTGGCCCAACAATTGGCCGTGGAATACGCTCAAGTGCAGTACGCTCCCGCCCAACTTCTGTACGCCGTACTGGATGAGGACATCGGCCTCCATCCCATGCTCCGCCAATTGGAATCCGAGCCCCAGGCTCTCCGCAAGTGGGCGATGAATAAGATCCAGCAATTGCCCAAGGATACACGCTACGTCTCCCTGCCCCCCGCCGACGAGGCTTCCCAAAAGGTTTGGCAAGAAACCCAGAAACTCGGTATCCGCTACGGACGTTCCGAAGTCGGACCACTCGATTTGTTGGAAGCCCTGCTGACCCCCAACGTGGGTTTTGAAGAGGCCCAACTGCGCCGCTTCCCACTGGCCCTCTACGAAATCATCGAGTGGCGCCAGCAATACGCCGCTCAACTCTTCCCGGACCAGGCCGCTGCTTCCCCCAACGTACTGATCGTAGGAGAACCCGGCGTTGGTAAAACCGCCATCGTCGGGGGGCTGGTGCACCAAATCCTGGCCGCACAGGTGCCCGAACGGCTGCGCGAGGCCGTCATCTATTCCCTGGACGTGAGTGGACAATTGGTGGCCGGTGCCTTCAAGGGAGAGGTGGAGGAGCGGATGAAGTCGATCCTCAAAGCCGTCAAGGAAAAGGCGGGTACGGCCATCTTGTTTGTGGATGAGATCAATATCTTACTGGACGAAAGGGGACCGGTAGGATC
>CALCCH010000248.1 GCA_937899855.1 uncultured Saprospirales bacterium
TACCATGGGGGCGAGGATGGGCATCAAGTTACCCGTTTTGCTGGAATCCAGCCCGCTCATCTGGCTGATCATATCGACGGCGCCGTTTTGCTTGTTGCCCAGGATGTGGTTGAGGATTCCGCCACCGTTCATCGTTTTTTGGTTTTGGGCTTGGACGGAACCACCGAGGTAGCCCATTACATCGTCGAGGATACTGCCGTCGTGGTCCCGATCGAGGGCTCCGGCCAGGGCACTGGCACCCTCCGTCGTCGAGGCGTTTTTGGCCATGGCGCCCATCATGGTAGAGAGGATACCCTCCGTAGCGGCTTGGGTTTGCTGGCGATCGGCGCCAATTTGACCACTCAATTGCTCGAGTAAGCCTTCGGAAAGTTGACCTTGCAGCAGGTCCATTAAATCTGCCATTTATACTGATTTAAATTAAAAAAAATTCATACTCAAACCATTGCCCGCTTCACGATCTGTCGATTGGCGTCGCCGGGCAGCGGCATAATATACCTATATTTGCATAAATCACCCAGTAATCGACTTGGCATATGCGCAACTTTTTCCTCCTCCTGGCCTTCCTTTCCCCGCCCCTACTCCTCGCCCAGCAATTGCATACGCCCACCGACCTGTGGCGACTAGCCGAGGCCTCGACCTTGCGCTATACTCTAGACAGTACCCTGGATACCAAAGCCACTTCAACTTGGCCCGTCTTGCCACCAGCTTGGGCCTACACCAGCCAGCGGCCCAATTCGCTAACGCAGTCGGTCCTTCTTGAGACGAAGGCAGCTGCCCAAAAGTATCAACTAAAAGCGGATAAATTTTTTGAACACGGACAATACAGCAAGGCGGCCCGCAATTACGAAAAGGCCATCGCCGCACAAGGCAGCCCCCCCGTACGCCAGCTACACGAGCGCCTGAGTCACTGCTACCTGGCCCTGGAACAGTCCGCGGAGGCCCGCCAAGCCATCGCCCCCATCCTGGCCAATAGCCGGGGAGATTTCGAGCTGCAACTGCTCCTCAGCGAACTCCACCGCATCGATGGGAATGCCGAAAGACAGCGCTACCACCTGGGTTTGGCCCACTTGTTCAATCGCAACGATGGCGACATCCTGGCGCAGTACCGGGCCCAGCTACGGGAAGCCCAATTGGAGTACCGGGGTTGGGACTTCCGGCCGGTCTACGCCGTCCACCGAGCGGGAACGGGCGTTCGGGTGCAGTATGGGGCCCCTCCCTGGGAAGCCTACGGCCTCTGCACGGCCCTCTGGGAACACGAGCCTGGCTATCGGGAGCGGATGTCGGAATTGTCCAACCAGCCTCCGGATCGGATCCAGCAAAAGGAATGCTTATTCAATGCCCTGATTGCTTACGAGCAAGATGGGGGAAAGGCCGAAGCCTACCCCGGGCTGGCCACCTTGGCCCGCATAGTCCCGGACCAGCAGATCGACTGGTTTATCCTGTACGAAATCGAGGCGCGACGCGAGCCCCAAATCTTGCTGTCTTTGGCGGAGGAGGAACTACATCAGTTGCTGGGCTACATCGAGCGGTATCGCTGCCGAGCGGTGGCCCCTTAGCTCTGAATCGCAAGTGGAACGCCATTTGCAATTCTAAATATATTGCGTTTATTTTGTGTACGTTCGCCAAAATCATTCAAGACCTTGAACGAATCCAATAAATACCGGCGCCAGTCCGAAGAGTTGCGGCCCCAGTTGCAGCGACATTTGCGATCCGATGCCCAAGACTATGTCCTGAGTTTGTACAACAACAATGAGGAGAGTAAGCTGGTGTACCACAATTACCAACGTACGGCGGATACGGTAAACGAGGTCGAGCTGATTGCGGACAGCCTGGAGTGGGGGGAGGCCGAGCGGGAGCCCTGTATCCTGGCCGCTTGGTTCCATACGGTAGGCTACTTGTTCGACTACGACAATCCGATTCCTAAGAGCCAGGATTTGGCGCGGGGTTTTCTCACTGCCCAGCAGTATCCTTCCGAACCCATGCAAAGGGTATTGGACATCATCGCGGGCATTGGCCCGGAGGGAGAATCGACGGAATTGGAAGTACGGGTGCTGAGTGATGCCATTGCGGGGCAGCGCTTCAATGCTCCGTTTTTTGAAGAACGCCCCCTGTTGCGGCTGGAGTGGGAATTGAGTCAGGGGCGGCGGATCAGCCATTACGAGTGGCAGCAGATTCAGCTGCAGGAGTTGCTCAAGGCACGTTACTATACCCCCTTCGCCAAGCGCAATTACGGCCCCTGAACGGCGCAGCACTTGCTTCAGCAAAAAGCCAAAGCGGAAAAGACCAAATTGCAGCCCCATCAACTCATCGACGAAAAAGAGGGGCGGGTGCGCAAATTTCAGGGTTTGGAAAAAAAGATTCCCAATTCCGCCACCCAAACTTTTTTCCGCACCAACTACCGCAACCACATCAACCAGCGCGCCATCGCCGCCAATAAGGCCAACATCATGATCAGCGTCAACGCCATTCTGTTTTCGGTGGTCATCTCCATTCTCAGCTACCAAAATATTCCCGAAACCAAGCCCTTTATCCTCCTTCCCATCGTCCTGTTTCTCGTCACCGGGCTGACTTCGCTCATCTGCGCGGTCCTCTCCATCCGTCCCAAGGTAACGACGCCCCCCGAAGGCCCCATCGACCTGGAAGCCGCCAAACGGAACGTCGTCTTCTTTGGCAATTTTGTACGTATGGACTTGGAGCAGTACGAGGCCGCCGTCGATGCCGTACTCCGCGACGGCGAACTCCTCTACGGCAATATGGCGCGCGACCTGTACTTTCTCGGGCAGGTACTCGATAAAAAATACCGCTACCTGACGATGTCCTACAACATTTTTATGGTGGGTTTTGTGGCGACCGTGGCCACTTTTCTGCTCGCCATCTTTATCTAGAAGTCATCTCAAAAATATCCTTTACTTGCGTGAATCTCCTTCGTCGATTTGGTCTGCGACAGGGTCCTTTTCGCCCCTACTTCGTTGCCAAAAGCGTCAGGTAGCTGGGGCTACGTTCCGATATGGCGCCTCGTTGGAACACAAATG
>CALCCH010000249.1 GCA_937899855.1 uncultured Saprospirales bacterium
GTAGATCCACACTGGGGCTTGCAGACAAATAAGCTTCGGGATCGGTCGTATTCAAGCGAACACTGCTGAAGTAAGATACCTGGTACTCCTTGAGGCCCTCACTTCCCCCACTGAGCAATTGCTTATTGGTAATGGGCTGTAGGGATTGGGCGCGCGCACGACGGGTATCGCGTTTTAGGTCACTGGCCATCGCAAACGAACTTTGATCCAGTTGCTTAAACCGAGCGCTTTGATCAAAATCCATCCGGGTCCCACCGCTAGCGTCGGTATCAAAATAGGGGTTGAGTTGGATACTCACCGCCCGCTCCCCTCCGTAGTTGAGGTAGGTTTGATCCACATCGGTCGTCAACTCACCAGCGGCCTTAAAATAAAAGGGCTCGTAAAGTCGGTCGGTAGCCTCGTTGTCAAAGCGGAGGCGATCCTCAAAATCACTCGGCCACTCGGAGGATTGGCTTACCGACCAGTTCCCACCGATATTGCCCCCTAAGTCAAAACCATTGCCAATCCCAAATTCGGGTCCACCACTGCTCCCTCCCGTAAAAGATTTCACCGATGGATCGGTAAATATCCCGACGTCAGAGCGGTAAGCCCGGTAGGATGCCCCGATTCCTTGTCCGACTACATTGTATACATCGGGCGTACTGATGGGGGTAGCCAGATTGGAAGTACTGGAGCGAATGGGCCCATCCTTTTCCCGATTAAAGTCCAGCAGGGCATCCTTTTCCATATCCGTAGCCCAGCGGTCTTTGGAATATAGAAAACCATAAGCCGGAGCACTGGTCCAAACATTGCGCTTGGCCAGGTACTGTTCATCGTACCGGATAGTAGCATTTCCCCCCAAGTTAAAGACTCCCGACCAACCACCCAGCGCTACATTTGCACTGAAATTTAGCCCGTGAAAAGCATCACTGACCTGTGGGGTATAAGCCACTCGGTTATAGCTGTAGTTCCCTCCCAATCGTCCCCCTTTACGAGAACTGGACTTGCTTTCTCCTTGATCTTGGGTAGAGTCGTCGTCGGTAGGTTCGGATTGAGCTGCGGCCAAACTGTACCCCAAGCCCAAATTAGAGCGACCGTCACGAGAATTAAAGCCCGAAGAAATCGAAAGGGATTGATCGATTTCCCCCTTGATACTCGTGATGGAGACGGAAGGCTGTAAAGTAGCACCTTCTTGAGAATTGATCCCCAGATCATAACCGGCACCGTTGGCAAACTTGTCTTTAACCCGAGACTCCCAGCTTAAGCCAGCGCGTATTCCCGTGCTCCACCCACGATAGTTGTTGTGGGCAATTTGACGCCCCAAGTTAAGTTTGATCGCAGCGTTTCCAATCTCCCCCGCCTCGGTTTTTTTGAAGCCCCAGAATTCCAAGTGGGCATCCCCACTGTAGGTCCACGTCCGATTCGGCTTCATATCCGTCTTACGCTGTACCTCCACCCCATTAAAATCATCCGGCAGGCCCCGCATGATGCGATTGATGGCGCCGCTGTTGAGCGTCCAGCCCAGGCCGACCCAGGAGGCCTCCTGGTCCATGCCGATACCGGAGTGGTAGGCCAGGTTAAAGGGATAGCCGCCATCGGGGCCGGGCAGCTCGAAGAGGGGAATGTTGTAAACAAAGTCACCGGAAAAGAGGTCGACCATCTGGGGGGTCCCCACGGGTTCGAAGCTGGTAAATTCCGGCTGAGCCGGGCCCGAAGTCAGGGCCCAACCGACGGTCGGGAAAGCCGCCTGGAAGGACAGCAAAAAGACCATCACCAGGGCTACGCGGCGGTGAAAGGGTAAATTGGAAGATGCAATCATTGGTGTTGAAGTTTGATGTCGGGAATCCCGTCAATAGCTTTTTGAGTAATTTTTAGTTTGACCGGGCCGGCGCCCAGTTCGGTGGCGTCGAGGAGCAACTGCCGGTCGACCGGTTCTTGCCCCCGGGGAAAAGCCAGCATAAAGGTCCGGTGCGGGGCGATGTCGTAATTGCGCTCGAAATGGCAAAAGCTGGCCCGCAGTGTATCGCGCCCCTGGATGAGGCGGAGGTCATCCTGGAAGTGGTAAGACAGGTAGTACAGTCGATCTTGCTGACCACCGACGTCGGTCACACCGTAAGTCGTGATGTTTTCCGAGCCATCGGCCACGCCAATTTTCAGCCGGTAATATTGCAGCTCCGTCAGCGCTTCCCTACGGCTTTTGAAGACCTCGGGCGCAATGGCGTTGGTGCGCAGTTCGTTGGCGATGATATAAGCTGGTGCTTGGTACAGCAAATCAAATTCTAGCCCACCCACCCGTTTGACGGTACGCAATCCGTTGGTGGGATCATTGGCGTAACTCAGAAAATCGCTGGGCAAATATTCGGATCGACAGGCCAGTAGGCTGCACAGTAGCAGCACCCAATAGACTTGTTGCTTAGGCATATTCATTAGCTTTAGGGTAGATAAATGATAAATGGAGGAAGGTTGCCACCCTCGTCTTATTCATTTTATTCGCTTTATTCGTGTTTGAAACGCAGTACTTGGGTTTCCCCCTTGTTCATCCCCGTCACCTCCAGGATGTAAAAACCAAAGGTTAGCGACTCCACGTCCAGTTCCAGCCAGTTGCTGCCGTAGAGGTTACCAAAGGTACCGGTCATACTGGCGACGGGCTGGTAGGATTGGTCATAGACCTGATAGCTCAACTGATCGTTCTGTCCCGTACTGATGGCGTATTCTTCGGTATAGGTGTAGCGGAGACGACCGTCATCGACTACGGTGTAGGCGGCATCCAATTGGGCCTTGAGTTGGGCGTACACCTTGCGCGTGGGCGGATCGGAACAGCCACTGTCCAGCCAGGGAAACTTCATCCAGATAAAGGGTTCGTTGCCGTTGGTGGCGGCCAGGGCGCTGGTTATCTGAAGCCGGGCGTGGAGGGGAAAATTGTTGTTGGTGATGGGGGTAGACAGGATTTCCGTATCGTTGATAAAATAACGGATGGCCGTCGAGCAACGTTGGATGCGAAGGAAGTCGCCCTGCTCCAGGGAATAGCTCGTACTGCTCCCCGGTACCGAAACGTAGCGGTTGTTGAGGGTCATGGTAAAGACTTGGCCACCCCCATCTTCCTCCAGGCTCAGGCTACCCTGTAGGGCGATGATGTCGTCGACCTGAATGTCGAGGAAGCCATTTTCCCCCGCCGCTAGCCCGTAGAGTAGTACCTCGTCGCCGTACACCTCCCCGTGGCTCACACAGGAATTTTCGTCAAGCCGCAAGTAAGTGTCGTTGCTACTGTCGTTCATCAAGCGCGCCTTGACGACCTGTACCTGTGCCCGAAGCGAAAGTGGGAATAGCAGGCCAAGCAATAGCAGTGCTTGGCTAAATCGTTTAGTCCAATACATGTCAGTATATTTTTTAATAAGGGCGAAACAGTAGCGGTGCTATTGTTCCAAGGCCTGAATCCTGGCTTCTAAGTCCTGGATGATTTGTTGTTGTTCCTTGATGGCACCCACCAGTACGGGCACCAGGGATTGATAGTTAATGGTTTTGTAGCTGTCCAACAGTTCCATCCCACTGGTATCCTCCCCTTCCTCCGGGCTGGACGCCACGCGTACTTCTTTGACGATTTCGGGAAGGATGACTTCCACTTCTTGTGCAATCAAACCCACTTGTTCACCCATCGGCAGGGAAACACCGAAGATATTGTCCCTGAAATCGTAGCGTTTGGGCGCCAGCGATAGCACCATACTCAGGGCATTGTCCAAACTGCGAATGTTTTGCTTCAGCCGGCGGTCGGAACCATGATTTAGGCTACCGTTAATACAGACGTTGCCATCAAAAAAACCCGCAAAATGATCGGTGTCCGTAGAGTTGACCTTGGCGTAAATCGCGTAGCGGGAGCCCGTACCAAAACCACCACCCGTTTTCTTGAGAAAGACGTGTAGCCCGTATTTACTTCCCACCGAACTGGTATTACACCGCGCCAGGACCTTGATGCCCGCCGATTGGTTACCACTACCTTCCAAATACGCCTTATTGTGAATGCCATAGATCGGCTCCGTGGCGGTCCCATTTTCTTTGAGGTTGATATCAACCCCCGTCGCTTCCGAATTGTGATCGTCGTCCAGGTTGATGCGTAGGCCATAGGTATCGCCGCTACCCAAATTATACATCCGAATGTGCTGGCCAATACCATTGCCATTGCTGGTGTAGACGTGATTGACGTTGAGCCCAATGCCTTTGTCGTTTTGGTTGCTCACCAAGTCCAACTTGGCATCTCCCAGGCCGTACTCGGTTCCGGTAGCGGTACCGATGGTCACTACTCCCGTGTCTTCCACTTTGACCTGCCCCCACCCTACTCCGCAGAGTAAGACCGATAGACCAAAAGCGAAAATTAGTTTTAACTTCATGATTTTACATTTTTTAAACGTTGAGGTAAAAGAAGGCCCACCCACTGCCAAACGGCGAGCTATCGCCAGGGCATAATGGTACCAGGGGTAGCAAAGGAAATACCTTCACCAACCGATGTACAGCATCGTGCTTAATTGGATGTCATCACAATTCTAGCGCATCAGTAAATGCGTTTGTAGTATCAACACAACAGAAGAGATGGAAACAGTAAAATATCGCAGGAACTTACTGCGTCTGGCTTGATGGATAAAAAATTAGGAAAGCAAATTTCGTGAGAAGTTGTTTTCAATAGCCATTGTCCTTTATTTTCTTGTACCGTAAAGTTAATACGCTAAACACAAAAATGCAATATATTTTCGAAAAAATAAACAACTTAATCTTCCCCCAGCAAAGCTTGTTTTTCCCGTTCACGCTCCGCCAGCTCCGCCAGCCCCTTGGCTAGCCGTTGCTCCAAATCGCACAACCAACGCCGGACCCGATCGCTGACCTCCCGGACATTGCCCCGAGCATCTTGAATACGCTGTTGGATCACCCAATCGGAAATGGGTTGCTCCCAAAACAGATCGGACCAACGGGCGAGGTGATCGACCTCGATGCGCAGCTGAAACTGACCCAGGTCGCGGTAGACTTGGCGGAGGGATCGCTCAAAATCCAGTAGCAACTGCTGGGCCTCAATGGCTCGCTCCCGGGCCCGGGCCAGTTTCGCTTGCCCGTAGCGAGTGGCCAGAGACCGACGCGATTTCCAATCCGTTTGGAGCAAGTCCGCAATCTCGTCCAATGCCTCGCCAGCCAGCTGACCCGCCGCGATCGCCGTACGCAAGTTTTCCAAATCCAGGTGTTGTTGTTCAATTTGCCGATGTATCCGCAGCAAGCTAGCCCCCATCCCGTTTGGCATCGACCGCAGCTCGCGCTCGCGTCGTCGTAGGAGTTGTTCCAAATCATCTTTCAGACGTTCCTGCCCTTCCCATTTTTCCACCAACACCCCACGTTCGTACTCCAATAGCATAATGGTCTTTTGGTGAGCATCGTACCGAATCGAAGCCTGCAAGTATTCCTCGCGTTCGCGTTCCACTTCTTCGGTTTTGCTACCGAGTATTTTAAAGAACACCGACCGAAGGCTCCACCGCTCCAATTCCGCCAGTTCGTCGTACCGCTGCCCCAGGAGCTCCCGCAAGCGCTGCTCCTCCGCCCGCGCCCCCTGTAGTCGCCGGTCGAGGTCGGCCAAATGCTCCTCGACGCGTTCCAATTGTTGAAGCGCCAGCATTTTTTGTCGAATCTGTTCTGCTAAATCGCTCATCGAAATGATCTTAACCGATCGGTACCAAGACTTGATTCTAATCCCCGGTCGTAAATTCTAAATTAAACTTTTTTTCACTACTTTACAGCTTTCCACCAAATCTACCCACCATGAGCCAGGCTTTCTCCGCCGCTGAAATCGAAGCGTTCCGACAGCAGACCGAGGGGACGCAGCACGTCGTTCACCTCAACAATGCCGGAGCGGCCCTCCCTCCCGACCGGGTGCGCGATCGCGTCCTGAAATACCTCCGGGAGGAAGCGCTTTACGGTGCCTACGAACTATCGGCGCGCCACGCCCCGGACCTCCAGCAAACCTACCAACACACCGCCCGATTCCTCAATGCCGAACGGGAAGAGATCGCGCTGGTAGAAAATGCCACCATCGCCTGGAACCTGGCCTTTAGCTCGCTGCCCCTCCAAAAGGGCGACGTGGTGCTGACCACCAAAACCGAGTACGGTTCCAATTTCATCAACTACCTCAAAGCCAAAGAGGAAAAGGGGATTGAAATCGAATTGATTCCCACCGACGCCGAAGGCAGTGTGGACCTAGCGGCGCTGGAAGCACAATTGAGACCCGCCGTACGCTTGCTGGCCATTACCCACATCCCCACCAACAGCGGGCTCGTTCAACCCGCCGAAGCCATTGGCGACATTGCGGAACGCCACGGCCTCTGGTACCTGCTGGACAGTTGCCAGTCGATCGGACAATTACCCATGGATGTTAAAAAGCTAAAGTGCTCCATCCTCACCGCCACCGGTCGCAAATACCTCCGCGGGCCACGCGGCACGGGATTCCTTTACGTACAAAAAAAGCGCCTAGACCAACTCAGTCCCCCCTACCTCGACCAGCACTCCGCCAACTGGCTAGATACCGACGCTTACGAAATCCATCCGGGCGCCCAACGGTTCGAAAACTGGGAGAGCAATAAGGCCCTGCGCCTCGGCCTCTCCGAATCCATCGCCTACGCCATGGAAGTAGGGATGGACCGCAGCTGGCAACGCATTCAGCTACTGGCGCAGTACACCCGCACCCAGCTCGCCGAAGTACCGGGCATCCAAGTCCTGGACCTGGGGAAGCAAAAGTGTGGCATCGTCTCTTTCCGCTACCAGGACCACGATCCGGTGCGGGTACAGCAATATTTGTTGGAGCGGGGAATCAATACCTCGGTATCGGACCGGCCCTTTACCCTCATCGATATGGACCAACGGGGCATGCGGAGCGTCAACCGGGCTTCGGTGCACTACTACAACACCGAGGCCGAAATCGACCGACTGGCCGAAGCACTGACGGGGCTCCGTAAGGAAAGGAGTTAAAAGCAGGGCTAGGGTCGGGCCTACAGCGTATAAGCACCGTAGATGCCAAACAGGTAGTTGCGGAGCAGGGTAATCTCCTCCACAAAAAATCCCGTGGACTCGGGGCGGTAGCCTTCCGGGTTGTCGTAAAAGCGGGTTAGGGCGTAAGAATAGCGGACCCCAAAACTGAGGTGAGGATTGATGCGGTAGGAAATGTCCGGGATGATGCTCAATTCGTTGCTTCGAAAATCCGATACGATTTCGTTGTAGGCGATCAGATTGGTTTCCGCCGTATCTTCAATACGGCTGCCGATGCGGCGCGCGTAGGCCAGCCCAATGGCCAAGCTCAGGCCCCGGTCGCGCCGCCCGGGGTAGTGGCGTAGGAAAAAGGGGACCTCCATATAATCGAGGTGGATGAGCCGATCCTTGGGACCATTGAGCCGTTCCTCAAAGCGACTGCCTTTTTGCTGGTAGTTGAGTTCAAAGTCAAAGTCCCAGTGCGGGGCCAGTTCGGCCGTTCCCCTTACGCCGACGCTGAGGCTCGGCTTATCAAAACCCACGTACAGATCGCCATCGAGTTGGCTGAGGTAGGCACCGGCCAGGACGCTGGCGGAGAAGCGACTCTCGTCGCGGCTCTTTTTGCGACGGGACCGGCTTTGGGCCAGGGCGCTGAGGCTGAAAAGAAAGAGCAACAATAGGGTAAGGTAACTTGATCGAATCATAGTTTTGGTTTTTGTTAAAACGCAGCGGCCACGTTTACCGTTGCCCCTCCCGAGCACGCCACTGGCGGACTCGCGTCATAAATGTGGCCACCCGATCGTAGTCGAGTGAATTGGCCCAGTGTCCCTCCCGCTTAAACCACGATCCGACGATCAGAGCATCGCTGTGGAGCAGGTAGTCCCCAACGTTTTGCAGATTAACGCCCGAGCCCACTAGGACGGGGAGGGAAAGGCGAGCGTATAGGTCCGATAGATCATTCGTAGCGGCGGGTTGGCCCGTAGCGGGCCCCGTCACGATCAGGCCATCGCTCTGAAAAAAGGCGGCCGCCTCGGCGGTTTCCCGCAGGCTGACGTCCGCACTCATGGCGTGAGCGCTGTGCTTCTTTTTGATGTCGGTAAAAATGGCGATCGACTCGGCGCCGATGCTTTTGCGGTAGCGCAGGAGTGACCCCGCATCCGCGTTGAGCCAGCCCTCGTCCGCCAGGTGACCAAAAACAAAACCTTCGGCCCGAATGAATTCCAGCTCGGCCGCCTGGGCAACGGCCAGGGCTGCCCGATTGGCGCCCGCCAAAATTTGGATACCCACGGGGAGTGCCGTACGGGATTTGACCGTACGGGCCAGCCGGGTCATCATCGCCGTAATCTCCGGCCCCACCTCCCGCGGCAGGTAGGGCACGTCGTGCATGTTTTCCACAATCAACGCATCAATCCCAGCTTTTAGGTAGCAATCAGCTTCCACGACCACGCGATCTTCCAGCGCCGCGACGGATCCCACGTGATTGGGCGTCCCCGGTAGGGCCGGAACGTGAATTACGCCGATGATGGGCTTGGAGGAAGCAAATATTTTTTCAAATTTTGTAGGCATAAACCGTTTGCTGCTTCAATGTACAATATTGCGCTTATTCCACCAATAAACACGCCATGAACTTAGCCCTAAATAAGTACCTCGACGTTCACCCCGAAGTGGCCGAAGCCCTCCGGCAGAAAGCCCCCATCGTCGCCCTCGAATCCACCATCATCACCCACGGGATGCCTTATCCCCAGAATGTGGAAACGGCCCGGGCCCTGGAGGCCATCGTTCGGGCGGAAGGAGCGACGCCCGCCACCATTGCCCTACTGGACGGACGCATCAAAGTGGGCCTCCAAAGCGAGGAATTAGAAGGATTGGGAAAAGCCGGAACGGCGGTACAAAAATGCAGTCGACGGGATTTGCCCCTGCTCCTCGCCAGTCGGCAAGCCGGGGCCACCACCGTGGCCGCCACGATGATCGTGGCGCAGTGGGCGGGCATCCCCTTCTTCGCCACGGGGGGCATCGGGGGGGTCCACCGGGGGGGGCAGGATTCCCTCGACATTTCGGCCGATCTGCAGGAGCTGGCGCAGACCTCGGTGGCCGTAGTCTGTGCGGGGGCCAAGTCGATTCTGGACCTGGAGCGCACCTTGGAATACCTCGAAACCCACGGGGTGCCGGTCATCGCCTTTGGGAGCGACGAATTTCCCGCCTTTTACACCCGACACAGCGGCCTGGGCGTCGATTACCGGGCCGAGGAAGCCGCGGAGATTGCGAAAATCCTACGCGTAAAGTGGGACCTGGGACTTCGGGGGGGAGCCCTCATTGCCAACCCCATCCCCGAGGCTTATTCCATGGAGCCTGGCGCCATCGAGGCCGTGATCGACCAAGCCCTGCGGGAAGCGGAGCAGCAGAACATTCGCGGAAAGGCGCTTACCCCCTTCCTATTGGCCCGCGTGGAGGCCCTTACCGAGGGAAACAGCCTGGCCGCCAACATCCAGTTGGTCTACCACAATGCCCGGCTGGCCGCACAAATCGCGCGAGCGTTTTTCCTACCCTAAGCGCACCAGTCAAAATGACGGCCCTCTCAGCAGCACTTCCGCTTAGTGTGGCATCAAAAAGTCAGATTCGCCCAGGCTGTAGATCGACCAAACCCAGGCAACGGAAGAGCCCAACTTGGGAACCCTTTTCGCTGCTTCATTTTTATGCCCAAAATACCGCATTCCCCCTGACTTTTCGGACACACTTTTTATCTTTGAAAATGCTGAACCAACACCACCGCCTCAAGGATGGCCGTTCCATTTTTCTCCGTCAGGCCAGCCCCCTCGATGCCGCCGCGCTGCTGGTTGCCATCGAGCAAATTATCCGCAGCAGTACCTATACCCTCACGACCCCAGCGGAGCTGGACCGCTCGGTCGAAGATCAGGGGCGACGCATCCAACAGTACACCGAAGCACGCGGTGGCCTCATCCTAGTGGCTACGAGCGAAGAGCAAATTGTGGGGACCCTGGATTTTATGGGCCACCACAAACTGCGCAATCAACACTGTGGAGAATTTGGGATGGGGATCATTCCCGATTTTCGGGGACAGGGCTTAGGTAAGGTGCTGCTCACCGCCCTGTTGGAGTGGGCGACCCAGCACCCGATCATCGAAAAGGTCTGCCTGGGCGTGTTTGCCGATCACGCAGTGGCGCGGCAGCTCTATCGGAAGGCGGGGTTTGTGGAGGAGGGCGTACACCGGGGGGCGATCAAGCTATCGGCCGATCACTATGCGGATGAGGTACGGATGTGCCGTTGGGTAAAGTCAAAATGGCAAGGGCAAGAGAAAGAATAACAGTGGGGATTCGAGACAAAACATAAAAATAAATTGTATGCGATAAATCGTGCACAGACGCAATTTTCCCCCTGGGGTGGGACCCACCCTCAAGGCATGGCCGTTCACCACGCCCCTCCACGGCTACCGCGCCAGGCACGGCTCCGCCAGACCCAACCCAGGGCCCTAGCCCTGATGAAGCAAAAGAAAAGGCTTTTCCCTC
Source organism: uncultured Saprospirales bacterium (assembly GCA_937899855.1). Lineage (GTDB taxonomy): Bacteria > Bacteroidota > Bacteroidia > Chitinophagales > Saprospiraceae > CALLVY01. The sequence continues at coordinate 10,494 of CALCCH010000249.1, forward strand.
TCGATAGCTATCGGAACGCAAACTAGGGAAAATCGTAACATAGACGCTTTTAGGCGATTAATTCCATAAAAATACATGTACAAAATCCTAAATTAATCACCTAAGTACTTGATAATGAGGGAGAAAAAATTTTAAAAAAAATTGCCTCGCGCCGCGTTTTGTATCTCACCAAATCAATGAAGGCATAAAAAAAGCCCGTTTGAGAGACGGGCTTATTGAAACGAATCTTACAATTTTTAACCAAAACTTACACTTCAATTATAACGAATATCGTGCCAAAAACTTTTTATATCGTATATTTTAAATAAAATTTTATTATCTACTCAATAAAATCAATTCCGTTCGCCGGTTGCGGGCTCGGCCCGTCTCCGCTTCGTTGGCCGCCTTGGGCCGTGACTCACCGTAATAACTGATCGAAATCCGATCCGCCTCCAGTCCCCGCTCCATCAAATACTGCTGTACCGCAAATACCCGCCGCTGGCTGAGGTTGTAATTGTACAAACCATCTCCTTCGCTATCGGTGTGCCCCTCCAACTGTAAGCGGTACTCTTCGTTGAACCGCAGTTCGTAAGCCACCCGATCGAGCATGGGGAAATAATGGGATTTGATCCTAGCCTTGTTCGTATCAAATTCCACGACCTCCACGCTGATCCGCCGTCGTTCCGACCGCTCCTCCTGCGCCGGGCAGCCATTCCGGGTGGGTACCCCCGGCAAATACGGACAGTGGTCGGCGTGATCGGCAATGCCGTCCTGATCGGTATCCGGACAACCGCCAAAACGAGCGGCGCCCTTGACGTACACACAATTGTCCACTTCATCCAACACCCCGTCGCCATCGCTATCCCGGGTTTGCTGGTGGCTGGGACAGCCGTAATTGGCCGGATCCCCCCGCAGCCCGGGACAGGCGTCGGCGTGGTCCCAAATTCCGTCGCCATCCTGATCGTTGCAACCCTGCCACCGCGCCAGGCCCGGCTGGTAAGGACAAAGATCATTCTCATCCAAGATGCCATCCCCATCAATATCGCGTCCTCCCCCACCCTGCGTCAGCCGTACCGGAGCGGGACAACCCCCGTAGGCCGATTCGCCTGCCTCATTGGGACAATTGTCCTCTTCGTCCGCAATGCCATCGCCATCCCGATCGGCCAGCACCACCTTGGCCTTGGGTAAGTCCTTCTTCCGGCGCTTGAGGTAGAGGATGGCGGAGAATTCAAACGCTCCGTTGCCCCGACTCACGGCCTTGAGGCCCGAGATAGTCGAGTCGTAGCTCAAACCCAGGCGAATTCCCGGCAGTTGGATGCCACCGTAGAGGATCAGGGCATCCCCCCGACGCAGTCCCAAGCCAAACAGCAAGTTGCGCTCGGCTTGTAGGGTGTATTCCCCCATGGCCCGCAGCAAAAACTCATTGGCATTTTGCTGGCGCTGCCAGTGCAACTCCGGGCTCAGGCGGAAATCGGAGGTCAGGGCCAGGCGCAGGGCGCCCTGCGCGCTCAGACGGGTGGGATAATCGACCAGTTCGTTAAAAAAGGAAGCGCCCGGGCGGTTGAGGTGGGCAAAGGCCAAACCCAGTTCGACCCCCACTTTGGGAGCCGTTGGCAGGGCGGCCACCTTGAAGCGCAGGCCCACGTTGAGGTCGGGAAGCACCATACTGGTTTGGGTAAATTGCTCGTTCGAGCTGGCGTCCGGGTCAAACCCAATTTGCTCGCGGTACTGCTCATCGTAGCTAAAGGCCAGGGGATCGAAGCGCTGTTGGATAATCCCCAGCATGCCACCGATGGACAATTCGCTATTGCCCGAGGCCAAGGCTTTGTGTAGGGCAAAGGCCAGGCCTACCTGGCTGCGGCGCAAGCTGGCCGCTCCCGCGTCGTTTTGGTTGACCAACAGGCCCAGTCCCCACTGCTTCTTTCGACCGTCCCAAAAGGCTCCTATATTGCGGTAAGGATCGGCCACCTTGGCCCACTGACTGCGGTAGTTGACGCCCAATCGCGCGCCCTTGGTATCGCTGCCGGTCAGGGCCGGATTGGTATAGATCGGTGCGGCGAGGTACTGGGAATAATGCCCATCCTGCGCCCGGCCCAGCCCCCACCCCAGGGCGAGTAGCCAGATTATTGTAAGTAATTTTTTCATGTTGAGAAGTGTTTATCTGATGAGGGTAATGTGACCCGATCGCGTGACTTTACGGCCATCGCCCAGGGTCACGCGTACGACGTAAGTATAGGTACTGGCCTGGGCGGCCTGTCCTCGAAAATCTCCCACCCAACCCACGCTGGGGTCCTCACTCTCGAAAACCAACTCGCCCCACTGATTGCAGATGGCCAAGTTGGCTTCGGTAATGTTTTCTCCCCGGATGATAAAGACGTCATTGACGCCATCGCCATTGGGAGTGAAGGCCGTCGGCAAGTAAACCTGCGCCGAATCCGCCGCTCCCGGACTGGGAATGGAGGGGTTGGCTCCGCGGGCTAAGATTTCGACGTAAGCGTCTTTGACCAAGGTATCGCGACAGCCCGCCTCATCTTCCGTACGGAGCATGACCCGGTAGCGCCCCGTGGCGGTGTAAACGTGCTGGGGATCCTGCAAGGTTGAACTTTCCCCATCCCCAAAATCCCAGCGGTAGGATGCTACCCCCACCGTTTGGGACCTAAACTGGATGGCCGCATCGTCGACGTAAGCCGTTCGCTGCTCCGCAGTAAAGTCTTCGATTTGTGGTGGTTGCCGATCGATGTTTAGCTCGGCAGAAAAGGCCACCGCGCCCGTACTGTCGCTTACTTGTAACTGGTAGATGCCTACCGTATCTACGGCCAGGGTGGGCACCGTCGCCACGGGAATGGGCCAACCATCGAGGTAACAAAGGAAGATTTCGGAGTAATTGGACTGGAGCACCGCCTCCTCTCCCGGGCAGAGCAATTCGCTACCGCTTAGAAAGCTGATGGCAGGTGCCTCGGCTTCCTGTTGGGTGGTAACCACCACCTCGCGCGAGGTGCCAAAACAGCCCTGCTGGTCTCTTACCTCCACTTGGAAGATGCCCGATTCGAATACGGTAATCAAAGCAGTAGTGTCACCGGTATTCCAGAGGTAGGCTTCGGCTAAGGAAGCGATTAGCGTCACGGAGTCCCCCTCAAAAAAGATCGTATCCCCCAGAATGCTGATCTCGGGCCGGGGGGCGGGAATGACGGTTACCCGCAACTCGGACGAACGGATTTCGTCACTCCCATTTCGCGTTCTCACCTGCAGCAGGTGATCGCCAATACCCAATTCATCACTGCTAAAGTCGGGGGAACTCCCCTGCTGGGCCAACTGACCGTCGATCCAAAACTCATAATTATCGTGCGTAGCGGGAACGGCACGAAGCGACAGATTTTCCCCTTCGCAGAGGATGCCATCACTAGGGCGTAGCAATTGCAGGCCCAAACGCTGATCCTCCACATTGATGATCTTACGGACCAGGTGATTGTAGGCATCCCCGACGTAAATCTCGTTGGCCAGGGGCCAGTAAGCCAGCGCCGTGGCACCACTAAAGGAAGCATCCGGACCCGAGCCATCGACGCCCCCCGTCACCCCAGCCGTACCGACGTAAGTCGATACCGTACCGGTTTCATCATCAATCCGGCGAACCACATTGTTGTAGCCATCCGCTACGTAGATCAGCCCCTCATCATCTACCGTAATGTCCCAGGGATAATTAAAGCTGGCTTGTATTCCCAGGCCATCCTCATCACCAATCTCACCGGTTCCCGCGATGGTCGTCGTCACCCCTTCCGGGGTTACCCGACGGATCAGGTGGTTCCACTCGTCCGCCACCAAGATGTCGCCCTCGTTGTCGAGCGTCAATCCGTAGGGGCGGAAAAAGCGAGCGGTGCTCCCCGTACCGTCGGCATCGCCCGGCGTGTAGGCGCGACCCGCAATCGTACGGACCCAACCGCTGGGTTCGATCTTGCGGATGATGTGGGTCAGGTGATCGGCGATGTAGAGGTTGCCCTCACTGTCGATTTCGATGCCCGTGGGATTGCCAAAGGTGGCGGCCTGTCCCGGGCCATCGGAAGTACCGTAGTTGCCCGATCCGGCGACGGTACTGACCTCCCCGTTTTCGATTTTACGGATCAGGTTGTTGCGCGTATCGGCGACGTAAAGTACGCCCCCCGCCGTCGTACAAATGCCCCAGGGCTCGTTGAAGCTGGCCTCCAGCGCGGGCCCATCGGCGCGCCCGGTTTCCCCCGTGCCGGCGATGGTCACCACTTCCCCATCCGGTCGGATCTGACGGATGTAGTGCCCAAAGCGATCGGCGACGTAGACGTTGCCCGAGGAATCCACGGCGATGCCGTGGGGATTGTTGAATAGGGCTTCAAAGGCTTGGCCATCGCGCTGGCCCGCCACTTCGAGTACGCCAGCCACCGTGACCACCAGTTGGCCACGGCACCAGAACGGAGCGCTAACGATCATTAGCAATAAGACGATTCTCCACATGTTGTTTATTTTTTTGGCTCGATGGTGGGCTAAAACGAACGACCGACAGGTTCCGGGGGACCGGATCGTAGGCCCGGGCGGGCCGCGGATACTGCTGTTGGGAAGCTCCCAGATCGGGTAGCAAGACGACTTGCTTACCAGACAGGAGATCCGCGTAGCGCCGCGTGATGGTAGCCCAGGTGTAACACTTGTCGGCGTAGACCTTCAGGTTCTCCGCGGTGGCGTAAAGCGGCAGGTGGTTTTTACCCAACACTAGGCGCCGCAGTTCATCCGCGGTGGAGAAGTAGATGGCCTGATTGTTCGTCGTCACCCGATTGTAAATGACGTCGTAGCACAGTACGGGCAGTTGCAAGTACATCGCCTCGACCAAGGAAGGATTGGTGCCCCCCGCACTGTGACCGTGGAGGTACAAGCTGGCGTTGGAACGCAGCAGGTTCAACTCCCGTGGATCGTAGATGGGGTCCAATAATTCGATGTTGGCGTACTCAGCGTAGCGCTTTAGCAGCGCGGTGCCATACTGGCTGTTTTTCCAGTTGCCTACGATGACGAGCTGCTCATCGGGCAGTTCGGCGTAGGCTTCCAGAATGAGGTGGAGATGATTTTCAGGTTCGATGCGCGCGACCTTGAAAGCGTATTCGCCGCCGAGGAAGGGATATTTTTCCAAATCCCCCGCCTCCACGGGTACCTTGCTGACGTGGTCGGCACCGTACTCGATCAAACGCCCCTGAATATTGTAGCGAATCTTGGCGTAAGCCTCCAGGATGCGATTGTCGGTAATGATTTCATCGGCAAATTTGCAGGCCACGTACTCACTGAGGAGCAAAAAGCGCTTGGCGAACCAATTCCACTTGGGGCGCCGCCATTCGAGGCCATCGATATTGACGATGATTTTCTTTTTGGGAAACAGCAGTTTGAACAGCGGTAAAAAGATACAGCCCGAGACCCCGAGTACCAGGAGGACTTCGGCGTAAAGGAGGGCGTGCATCATCGACCACAGGTCGTAGGGAATGCTTTGGAGCCCATTGGCCTTGAGGGGAATGTACTGGACCCGAGCGCCGCGCCAGGTCCTTACGCGATCCTCCGGGGGATACTCGGCACCACTGGCGTAAACAGTGATGTCGAAGCGATTGTGGAGGTGCGTGACCAAGTGGTGTACTAAGGTTTCGAATCCACCGTACTTGGCGGGTACCCCTACGGTACCAATTACTGCGAGTTTCAATTTCCGGTTTTTCATGCGTTATGAATTTGTGTCTATTTCGTTATGGAATATATTTTCTCGTAGGGGGTACTAAAAAACGTCCAATTTTGGAAGGCCCTGTCGGTCAAGACCTTACACTTGAAGCCAGAATGACCTATTTCTCATTTTGACAAAACGGAATCATTCTGACGCGTCAAAAAGCTTTGTCGGATGCCGTAAATGCTGCCCACTAGGAGGAGGAAGGCCAGCGTCTGCAAGCTCAGGTGCAGTACCGGGGGCCCGAGGGGCAATTGGAGGGCCAGACCAAAGAGGGAGAGTTCGACCACCACCAAGAGTAGGCAGATGATGGGCGTGCTAAAGCCCTGTTGGAGGAGCAGGTGGTGGAGGTGGCCGCGATCGGCGGAAAAGGGAGAGCGACCCCGCAGCAGGCGGTAGCCACTCACCCGCACCAGATCCAGCACGGGGATGGCGAGGAGGCTGAAGACGATCGCTACCACCGGCAGGGCCTCACCGGGGACGGAAGCCGTATTGAGAAAGCGAATGGCAAAAAGCCCCAGTAGCAAGCCCAGGACCATCGACCCATTGTCCCCCATAAAAATCGTGGCGCGGTAGAAGTTGAACCGCAAAAAACTCAGGATTGCTCCACTCAAAGCCAGCGCCATCAAACACCAGTCGAAATCGCCCCGGAGGTAAAAAAGCAAGGCAAAAATCAAACTGCTGGTCAGCGCCAAACTACCCGCTAAACCGTCGATACCATCGATCAAATTGTAGGCATTGATGAGGAGCAATAAAAACAACGTCGTAAGTGGAACCTGGGCCCATTCCGGGATCGCCCCCCAGCCAAAGACCCCGTAGAAGCCCTCCAGTCGAAATCCAGCACCGGCCAGTAAAACCACCACCCCGGCCTGTAGGAATAACTTCTGCCGCGCCCCCATCCCCACCAGATCGTCCTTCAAGCCCACCAAGCACAACAGCAGCCCCCCCACCAACACGTACCGCCACTCCGCCAAACCCGCCGGGCTGGCAAACAAGAGCACCGGGACAAAGAAACCCAAAAATAGGGCAATCCCACCGAGGGCGGGGACGGGCTGCGCATGCGTCTTACGCCCTCCCGGCCGGTCAAAAAGTTGCTTCTCCTGGGCCACCTCAATCAGCAGTGGTATGGTACAGTAACTGATGCCCAAGGCACTTATCAAAGTCAGTATAAAATTCAATTCGGAATACATGTTCTAATGTTTGCGAAGGGTCCGAGGGGAAAACCTGATTTAGTGAATCAATAATTTTCCGAGGTACAATTTGCCATCCATCCCGACGGCCTGTACCGTGTAATAACCCGCTTGCAGGCTTTCCTCTTCCAGACGGTAAGCATCCGCTCCGCCCGCCGTTCGGGTGAGCAAGAGCTCGCCCGTCAGCGAGTAAATCATCACGCTCTGGATGCCAATTACCTCGCCCGAGCGTCGACCGTAAATCGTCACCTCACTGTAGTCCGACATCGGGTTGGGTGCCAGCGACAATTGACCCGGCGCCTCTCCACCATTCGGCCGAATGATATTGCGTACCGTATTGGTGGCCACCGGCGCTTGACTGTCAAAGAAAATCAGCGCCTGGTTGTCGATGGTCGTTCCCGGCTCCAAGTCCTTGGCCGGGCGCAGACGGAAAGTGACAAAACCGTGGCTCTCCACCTCGTTGCTCGTACTGTCGGGCAGCTGAATGTTTTCAAACAACCACACCAAACGCCGATCGTCCTCCACAAAGAAGCGATAGCTGTGACTCGCAATCCCCAATTCCAAACTTTCGAGGTCCAACTCCTCCGGCAGCTCATCCTCCAAACGCACCGTTTCCACCGGCGCATTACCCACGTTCTGAAAGCGGATGCGATAAGTCAATTGCTGGTGCGCCTTGATTGGCCCTTGTGGGTTGACCAGGATGTCGTTCGGGTCGATGGCCCCGGTAAATTCTTCTTCCAAGCGGTGGACGTCGTTGTTGGTATTGCAATCCGTGGTGGGCGACAATAGGGTCGCCACCAGGGTCGCAGTATCGCCGATGGTCGCCGTCGTCAGTACCGAGTCCTTGATAAAGATGGTCTGATTGGTACCGATGGCCAGGCTGTCCAGCGTCCAGTAATACACATTGTTCTCGATCGAGTCCCAGTTGCGGGAGGATTCGAGGGGTTTGATGTGGGGGCCAAAGTCGACGGCCAGCGTCACTTCGTAGGCCTTGGCGGTTCCCGTATTTTTGTACTGGATGGCCGTCAGGCTTTCAAAGCCCACCCGGGCCGCTGTGGTGGCCATGCTGACCTCCAGGTCGGGCTGGCTCGGACAGGTGCCGCTGGGCTGGTGCCCAAAGTCTTTTTGACAGTATTCGGCGCCCATCTCCGTCACCGTCACAGTATGGGTCAGTACCGATGCGGGACACACCAGGTCCCACTTGCTGATCGACACTTCCTCGACGGTGTAGGTGCCCGGTGGCACGGTAAAGGCGTAGGCGCCCGCTTCGTTGGTGTAGGCGGACAGGTCGCCGGGTTGCACCCGGATCCGAGCGTTGGCCAGGAGGGTCTCTCCGTCGTCGTACTGGCAGTTGCCATTTTCATCGTGGTAGGCAACTCCGCAAATCTTGGAGCCATTGTCTTCGGTAATCGACAGGCAATTGTTGGCGCTCTGACTGCCCAGGTATTGGACGTAGCCCGAGGGCCAGGTAACGATGATGGAATCCACCTGCGCCGCATCGCCAAGTCCGAAGTGCAGCCGCATGTCGTTTTGGCCGCCGAGCCCTCCTCCCGACTGTGCGGTGACGTAGCGGGTTTGCCAGCGGGCCTGGCCCCGGATCGTAGCGAGCAATTCTACTTTGGCTCCAATGGCCGCCGCGTTGCTGTTGGTACCCACCAGGGCGACACAAGCATTGCTCGAACAACTGCCGCGTTCGTTTTCGTAAAGGAAATTGACACTGCCGTCTTCGTGGTTGGCAATAAAGATGTCCAGGTCCCCATCGTTGTTGTAATCGGCAAAGGCTACCCCAAAGGAATTGCCCCCATCGGTGGTCACGTTATTGTCGACGGCCGTAAAATTGCCGTTGCCATCGTTCGAGTAGAGGAAGTTGTTGCTGGGGCCATCGTTGGTCACCACGAGATCGAGGTCGCCATCGTTGTCGTAATCGCCCCAGGCCGAGCCGTGGGAGTCCCCACCGTTGTTGACGACGATTCCGCTGCTTACCTTACTGAAGGTGCCGTCGCCGTTATTGGCGTACAGGAAGTTGTTTTGATTCCCGGAGTTGGCGACGAACAGGTCGAGATCGCCGTCGTTGTCGTAATCGCCCCAGGAGGCCCCAACCGATTTTCAACCATCGCTGACGAAGGCACCGCTATCCACTTTACTGAAGACGCCGTTGCCATCGTTGCGGTAGAGGTGGTTGTTTTCATCATTCGTATTGGCGACGAACAGGTCCAGATCGCCATCGTTGTCGTAATCGCCCCAGACGCCAGCTACGGAGGAGCTGGCTTCCTGGCTGACCACATTGGTCAGGACCTTGGTAAAGGTGCCATCGCCGTTGTTGTGGTAGAGCAGGTTAAAACGGGTAGCGAAGAATTCAGCGACGAATAAATCGAGGTGACCGTCATTGTCGTAGTCGCCCCAACTTACCCCGTGGCTATAACCGCGTTCGTTGACGATGGGATCGCCAAGTACCGAAGTAAAGCTGCCGTCGCCATTGTTGCGGTAGAGGAAATTTTCGTAGCCAATGTTGTTGGTCACGTAGAGGTCCAAATCGCCATCGTTGTCGTAATCGCCCCAACAGGCCGCACTCGAGCTGGCCCGATCGGACACGCAGCACCCCGACGTCATCAGAGTAAAGCAGCAGTCACCGTAGTGGCGGGACAGAGGATTGGGTTCGTCGATTTCGTAGTTGGTGACGAACAAGTCGGGATCGCCATCGTTGTCGTAATCGCCCCAGGCGGCACCCCAGCTGTTTTCCGCTTCATCCAAACCGACCCCCACCAGCTGGCCAAAGACCGCATTGGGATCGTACTGTAGGGTGACGGTAGAGAGCGTATCGCCACAGGCTTCCAAGCCGCCCACGCGAATCTCTACCCGTTCCCCATTTTCAAAATTATTTTGCAACTCCAAATTAAAATCCAAACTGATTTCGTTGGCCGTAATGTCCGAAACGCCCACCAGCCCACTGGCCGCAATCGTCGCGTCGAGATCGGTCGTTGCGAAGCGGTAGACCGTACCCTGTAAAGTAGGTGTACCCAAAGTCGTCTTGGTACTGCCGATGGGGTATTCTTTTTGGACGGAGCCCTCCACCAGCAGAATACTCTGGGTAGCCGGGATGTCTACTTCCACCCACAGCTCCTTGACGTAGCCCAGTTTGGAGCTCAAGATGTCGATCGAAGTGCTGACGATCGGCGAGCAAGGATCGTTGGCCTCCGCGCTACCATCAATCCGCACCTGCATGCCCGCTTCCTGCGGATCGACGAAGAGCGAATACTCGTTGTAGGGGCAGGTCACCCCCGCAAAAGTCGTGGGGTAGGCATCGCAATTGTAGCCCGTATAGACCTTTAGCTCATCGATGGTACAGCGATCGTAGGTAGCCGTGACCCGGTAATTTTTCGTCTTGTTTTTGGCGATGTCACCCAGTTGGTAAAAGTCGCCCTGCTTACTTAGGACGCTGTTGTTGCTGAGGTCCATGACTTCGATGACGTCGATGTCCCAGCTTGGGGCGTAAAAATGTACCCAAGCGTTTTCGGCATTGCCCCGATTCGAGGAGTTCTTGACCTTGATGTCCCAACTCACCGTCGTCTCAATACCGTTCTTGGTTTGCTGGGTCGAACTCACCGTAATGTCGCCCCGGTTGTACTTGATCCGATCGGTCCCCGAATAAACACTGGTCACATTCCCACTGAGGATATCTGCCTCTTGGAAATAATAATCCCAAGTGATGTTTTCGTTGACCCCCGTCGTCAGGTTACACTCGGGATCCAGCCGCAGGTATACCTTTCCATCAAAGCCATCGTCACTTCGGTTGATGTTGCCGCCGTTTTCCACGAGGTACTGCGACAGGTCAAAGGTGTAGGTATTGCCCACCACCGAGGTGGGGCTGATGCTATTTTGCGTTTCTTTTTGTTTGTTATTCGTCGAAGTCGTTCGATTTTGTTCCATCCACATCTCCGTGACGGCATAGCCCGTGGGGATGGTCACCGTCAGGTCTTTGATGATGGCCCAGTGGCGGTATTCAAAGGGAAACAAATCCCCTCCCGCATAATTGGTACAGCAATCCCCGATGCTCAGCAAATAACTTTGCTCCACCCGTTTGTCACAGCCATTGACGCTGTAGTTGTTGGTGGATTCGGTTTTAAAATAGTAGCCGATCATCGTCAGATTACCCGCCCAGGAATCGCACTGGAATTGGTTGGCGCTGTTCGTTGGGTTGGCGATGTCGGACAGGTAAAAACTATTGGTCATCGCGATTTGCTCCACGGCCCCGCCGATATTGCTCGTCACCTGGTAGCGGGGCACCAGCGTGATTTGATCACCCTCCCCAAATTCAAAATTGCTAAAGGTCGAACAACCATTGGCCACCAAGGTGGCTACGCTAAAGTCAAAGTCGGCCTTTAAGGTACTGGTCGTCGAACTCGTCATCCCAACGGATTCGCAGGTCAGGGTCTGGCCCGTACTCTGATCGTATACTTCTACTCGGGCATCGAGTAGCGTGAGGTAGGCTCCGTTGGGAATGTTGGTGCTGGCGTAGCCGTAGCTCCAGGAGGGATAGCTGCTGGAGGTTTTTACCGTTCCGATAAAAGTCGTGCTAAAGGTATCGCCCACCATCACCCGCTGACGCTGGATGCGATTGAAGTCCAAACTCCCCGCCGCATCGGGCAAACCATCTTGGTCATTGTCGGCTTGGCCCAAGCTGGTCCGCTGGGGACTAAACGATTGAAAAGCCAAACCCTCCCCACAGGGTCCCGGGCAGTGCAAATAGGTCTCCGCCGTTTCGTAGCAACTCAGTGGCAGGGTGTAGGGTGGACTACAACTGTCGTCCATACCGTAGAACAATTGCATGCCCACCGTGGCGGCGCCATCACTGCCATTGCTACAGTTGGCGGTAAGTTGGAGGTTAAACTCCGAACGCGTCAGGGTAAAGGGAATTGGCAGGGCGTAACGCGCCGTCAGCACGCCACTGTTATAATTGACCGAGCTGGGCGTCCAAGTATTGGCACCACTGCGGAACACCAGGTCGCTGCTGTTCCCACTCCAATCCAAACCGGCGGGAATGTCAAACTGCGCCTCGAAATAAGGATTGTTGCCTTCGGGCAAATTCAAAGTCGCGCTGGATAAAATAAAATTGTACCCCCCCACTTGACCGTTAGACAGGTCCGCCGGGTTTTCTACAAAAAAGGAAAAGGATTTATCTTTGGTTTCCTGCCCGGTAGCCGAATCGCTGTAGTCGTTGCTTTGGCAGGCGTCTTCGTAAGTCACCTTGTATTTCCAACCAATCAAATCGAGGGCCCCGCAAAAATCGGTCGGACAGGTATAGCTGTTCCAGATGATCGCGTAGGTATCTCCCGGTGGCAGGTTGGGTAGGTCGAGGGTAAAGCGCTTTTTGGCATCCGCTCCCAAGCAGGCGTACTCCTCGGTATTGGTCGTATTGGCACTACTGCTGGGGCTAATGCTGGTCCAAGCGCCGCCGTTGACCTGGTACTGGATGCTCCCAATGTCCAGACGCGAAAACTGAGGAGCGTTGTTTTGCTCAATCTGTACCTGTAGGTTATTGGCGGGCCCGTTGCCGTTGTTGGTCAGGGTCAGGGCTTGGGCGTCCGGGCTACCAGTGATGCAGGTGTTGAAGTTGACGGTTGGGGTGATGTTCAGGTCGGGTAGAAAAAGAGAGACCGTGGTGTAGGGAAATTCGTTATTGCTATTTTCGGTCTGACCATCACAACCCCAGACGGCGTAGATTTCGGAAGAGATATCGGAACAGCCGATGACCTGAAAAGTTTGGGTCACGGTGATCGACTCGTTGCGATCGAGCCAACCGTCCCCGTTGCCCGTCCCCGTAAAGTCACTGGCGCTAAACACGATTTCATCATTGCCCGAGCCGCCGATGACAATGCCGAGCCCGTCGCGCCCGTCGCTTGTTACATCGCCGGTGGCGCGGACCCGGATGAACGTGCCAGGGGCGGTTTGGCTGAGATAGATGCCGTTGCCGGGCGTGCCGGATGCGGTGTCGACCGCT
>CALCCH010000250.1 GCA_937899855.1 uncultured Saprospirales bacterium
ATCTCCAGGCGATTGCGGGTCATGTCGATCTGACTGCTCGAAGCCGCCGCCGCCCCCAGACAACCAGCGGGCAATTCGCAGCCGGTGGGAAAACTAAAGCCCTGGTCGATCCGGCAGCAGTCCATATCGGTTTGCAAGAGTAGGGAAACCAGGGCATTGCTCATACACTGGGTATTGGAAAAGCGCAGGAAACCCGTAATCTGGTACTTGGTGGGGGTGAGGGCCTGGACCGCTAGGTTGAGGAGCGTCACCTGGCAGGTGGCGTTGTTGCTGGCCGCACTGGCCGCTAAGATGGGAACCGGGCTTCCCACCGTAATCGAGAAGGGCCGCCCCGGCTGCCCGTTGACGATGACGCATTCGCCCGCAGTCCAATCGTCGATGGCGATAAACTCACAGTTGTCCGCACAGCAGGGAATGGGATCGGTCATGATCCAGATGAGGTTATTGGGTAGGCAGTCGCGGAGAATGATGTCGAATACGAGCATCTTGCCCTCACAATCACAGGTTTCGGGGACGAAGGTGATGAACAATCGAGTGATGGAGCCGTCGCGGACCACTTGGTGGCTGAGGTAGGTAAAATTATTATCGGTGGAGTAAATGCGTTCGATATCGGCCGCAGTCAGGGGGCGATCAAAGCGTACCTCAATGGTAAAGGCTTCTCCCTCGCGGGTACAATCGGGAATGTTGTGGAGGGTGTATTCGGGCTGACAACAGTCGACCACCTCGAAAAAGACGAAGGTCTCGGTCCAGGCGACGCAGACGTTGGGATCGGAGTTGTTGGTCGCGATTTTTAATCGGTACTCGAAGCCCGCGGCAAAGTAGGAGGCGGGGTAGTAGTTGAGCAGGTTGTCGTCAAAATTGTCGAGGCTGGCGCCGACCCACCCCTGCTGGCGGTAATCGCCCCAGGTACTGCCACCGTTTGGGCGACGTGCGATGTCGGGAACGTGGTTGGAGCTGGTGGGGGCCGTACCGTGGTAGCAGATGGGTTGGCCTTCGCAGAAGGTGTACATCTCGGTGCTGCGATCGTTGAGGGCATCGTTGACGATGACCTGGGGGTCGGAAAAGCCTGCGAGTCGGAGATCGTTGTTGTTGCCGACTTGGAAGTCGGTACCCCGGATGACCGTACCGCTGGTGAGGTTGAGTACGGGGACGACGTCGTACCATTCGCCCGGGTTGAGGCCGAGGGCGAGCAAGTCGCCGTGGAAGGTGTCGTATCTAAAGCTGCCGTTGCCAAAATTGGTGACGTTGACGCTGGTGACGAGGCTGCCGTTTTGGAAAAACTCCAACTGGATGGAGGCCGCCACCTGGCCGGGGCACAATTGGTAGAGTCCGCGGATACTGGTGGCGTGGGTGATACAACTGCGATTGTCGATGGCCGTCAGGTTGACGGATCCGGTACCGGGGGTGAGGATGGAAAGCCAGTTGCCCAGTGGGGCAAAGGATTGTAGTGGAAAGCCGATGAAGTCGTCATTGGCCAAGTTGTTGTTGTTCGGCGGATTGGTGGCGGCTACGGGGTTGGGGTCGACGGCATTGCTGACGGCCGCCAGCAAGCTCCCACTTTCGTAAGTCCCCCCGATTTGCCCAAAGACGAAGAGGTGAGCACCCGCGTTTTTGAGGGCATTGGCGGCAGTACAAACGGCGGCAGCTTCGGTATTGCCGTGACTATCGTCCCCATCGGCAATGATGATGACCAGATCGGGGTTGAGGGTAGCCGCTAGGGTGAGGGAAAGGCTCCATTGGTCCCGGTTACCATTGCCATTGAGCTGTCCGATCCAGGTACTGTGAAGGCCCGTTCCTATTCCGGTATTATAGGTGACGGTGGAAGGACCCGCGGGCGCAACTCCGGTACTGCTCATACCGATAAAGCTGACCGTATTGCCGGTCCCTACCTGGTTGTTGATAAAGTTGTTCAGACCCATCCGGATCTGAGGCATTTCGTTGCCCATGATCGAGCCCGAGCGGTCTACGATGATGACGATGTTGATGTTGCAATTGTTGACGAGGGGGGGATTGGGGACGACGTTGTTCCCGTTGCGGAGTCCGGCAAATTGTTCCCGATAGTCGTCTTTGGCGGCGCTAAAATGTTCGCGGTTTTGCTGGGCAAATTGGTGGGACCAATAATCGCGGCGGATTTGCTGGCGGCGGTCCGTATCGGGGAGCAGGGCGTGGGATTCGGTCACCTTAGATGAGCGTTCGAGATAGTCATCTGTTCGGCTGGTGGTGAGGTAAAGGGTTTCGTTGGGAATGGCCTGGCCTTCCCGTTGAGCGACGTAGTGTTCTAGGGCGGCCCAGACGTCGCTGACTTTCTGAGCGTGGAGGCTGGGGGGCGTACAAATGGCCCACAGCGCAATGAAAAGTAAAATCCTCATAACGTTGAATATTTGATGAAAGAAAATAAATGACCAATGGATTGGACGATGGCCTTGGTGGCTGGCGTCGCAGAAGTCACGAAAAATTTAGAAGTCAGTGGAAATGGCTGAGCGTAATCGAAAGGTTGGGAGAATGGGATGCAACCTGGTTTTTACAATTGTAAGTAGATTCCGCTAATTGGAAAAAGGTAATAGGGAAATACTCATTTTTTACGATAAAGGCCGTTTACCCCGCAAATTCCCCCCTTCACCACATATCCCGTCTAACGCTCACCGGAATTGCGGACCTTGCTCCCCACAAGTACAACGCGTCGTACCATTACTAAACACTGATAAATGCTAATCCCTGGCGAAGCAGCCCAACAAGGGCTCCGCCAGCACAAAACTATTTCAACATGAAGAAATTGCTAACTTTCGGGAGCCTACTCGTGGCACTCGGACTGATCCTCCAATTCCAATCCTGTACCAAAGAAGAACTCCCCAGCCCCACCGTCGAGGCCCCACTTCCTCCCAGCGAGGGCATCCTCGCCCTCAGTGGCCAACCCTGCCAGTCTCCAGCCAATAACCCCGTCGTCAACTACACCCCCGGCACCACCGTCGTCAACATCATCACCGTCATCGACCCGGTCACCGGCCTGTCCTCCAACCGCAAGTTTCGACTGTACGTCCCGTCCACCTACAACAACGAAGCTTATTACCCACTGGTCTACATGTTTCACGGTCGGAACCAAAACGGCCTGCGCATGGAAGAACGAACCACCTGGAAGGCCCTGGCCGAAGCCAATGGCTTTATCGTCGTTTTCCCCAAGGCCTTGCGCTACCCCATCAACGGGCAGTTGATGTCGCACTGGAATACCCCCGCCCTGGCCGGACAGGTACCTCCGGGTACGGCCCTATTTGACGACGTTCACTTCTTCCGCGAAATGAACAAAGCCATCGGTCAAACCCTCCGCATCAACTGCAGCCGCATCTATACCTGTGGCTTCTCCAATGGTGCTCACTTCAACAAAAAGCGCCTCCGCATCGAAGCCAGCGATATCATCGCCGCTACCTCCGGGGCGGGCAATATTGGGGATGCCGCCATCCGGCTTCCACTCACGGGAATCCAACGGCCGCACTTCGAAGTTTGTGGTACCCGCGATAACTTAACCATCGATCTCTGTACCCAGCAGGGCAACCCCCTGACGGAACTGCCCCTGGGACCGGGAGCGATTAACAATACGCCCTGCGTACGTGACCGGATGAATCAGCTGCGGCAGGGGATGGAATTGGAAATGATGAATACGATCACGACGGGGACCCACCCCAACGGTCGACGTTTTACCGATATCACCTTCAACACTTCCACCGTGGGGCAGCATACGGAGTACAAATTCCGAATGATCGAAGACCTGACCCACAAGGTGCCGAGTAGCAACAATAATTTCAATCCCGACTACATCGCCTTCTTCTGGCTCTGGCTCAGCCAGTGGGAATTGTAAAAAAGCCTATCTTCAAGTGGTGGTGGGACCTCTTCCCACTGCTGCTTGAAAGATTTATGAAAAAAATGCTGCCCCCTTCTCGCTTGCTTTGCTACCTGCTGGTTTGGTGCCTCGGGAGCTGTTCTGAGCTGAGTGGACAAGCCGCTACCGATACGCTGACTTGGCAGCAAGCCCTCACCGACGGCCAACCGAACCTGGCCCGTCGGATCGTTCGCCAGGGGTCGCGTGCTCATTTTGATCGCGGAGAAAACGAGCGGGGGCTGGCCCTGCTACACAGCTACTGGCAAGCCCTCGCCCCCATCGACTCCCTCCGCTCCGAATACATCGACCTCGCGCTCGACCTGAGCCGTACCTGTAGTGCCCGGCTCGACTGGCTCGATTCCTCGCAGTACTACCAAGGCCAAGCCCTGGCTACCCTGGCCCACCATCCCGACAGTATGCTATTGGGCAAGGCCTACACCTACCAAGGCCTGTATTACAAGCGGCTGGGCTACACCAAAATTGCGATGGAATGGTTCCTGCGCTCCTTGAGCGTGAAAGCGGCCATCGGCTACGAACGTGGGGTAGGCTACTCCCACTACCTCATCGGTTGGCTGTATCACGAGCAGCGACTGTACGACAAAAGTTTGATCCATTACCAGAAAGCCATCCAACATGCCAAGTTGGGTGGACGGGAACGACAAATGATCTACCTCCAAAGCCTTGGCGAATTGTACGCCGACTTGGGTGAGGAAAGCTTGGCCCTGGACTACCTCCACCAAGCCTTGGCCGCCTACCGGGCCCAACCCCAGCACCAGCATTTTTTACCCACCATCCACAAAGCCCTCGGCAATACCTACCACAAATTTGGCCATTTGGAGCAGGCCCTCGACCACCGCCGGCGAGTGCTCAACATTGTCGAAAAACGCCGCAATCGCTCCTACATCATCGGGGCCCTGATCAGCCTGGCCCAGAGTCAGCTCGCCCTTGGCCAGCTCGGGGAGGCGCGCCGCTACCTCGATCGCGCGGCCCGGCTGATGGAGCAATTTTCCCTTCCCCGCCTCCGCCTCCGCTACTACGCCATCGAAAATGATTACCACCGCGCCCGGGGCGATTACCGCTGCGCTTGGACGGTACAGGAGCGTTATCAGTTGTTGCAAGACAGCTTGTACTCGACACAAACCAGTGCCCAGATTCTCGAACTGGAGCAGCTCTACGAAAACCAAAAAGAGGAAAAACGCGTGGCCACCCTGGAGCACCAGCGGCAACTCGGAGTGGAAAAACTTCGTCGGCAACGGGGGCGGGGACGGCTGCTCATGGGCTTTAGCGCGATCCTACTGCTGCTGTTGGCTTTAATCAGCTACTTGTTTTATCAGATCAGGATCAAGAACCAATCCCTACTGTCGGCCCTCGACGAGCGCCAGTTGCTGATCCGCGAGATTCACCACCGGGTCAAGAACAATTTACAGTTGGTATCCAGCATGCTGTTCCTTCAATCCGTGGACCTGGACCGGCAGCGCGAAGGCCGGAGCCGGAGCCTGCTCCGGGAAATGCAAAGGCGGATCAAGTCGATGGCCCTGGTACACCAAAAGCTCTACCACGAATCGGCCTTCGGCGGTGTGGCGGCCCCCGCGTACGTCGAGGACCTGCTGGCTCATTTGTTGCCCGCTCTGGGTCTCGACCCCCAGGGGGCGCAGGTCGCACGCGAGGTCGAAGATTTGTGGTTGGATACGGATACGACCATGGCGATCGGGCTGCTCCTCAACGAATGGCTGACCAATGCGCTCAAACACGCGGAGCCCCGCGAGGAGGGGCTGCGTCTGCATTTGTCCCTGCGTCGTCGGGAGGAGCAGTTGGAGCTGCGGTTTTGGGACAATGGGCGAGTGGAGGCGAACGGCCAAGTGGCAGAATCCACCCCGGGATTTGGGCAGCACTTGATCCGGGCGCTGGCCGAAAAACTCGACGCGAGGGCGGAGCGGAAAGGGGGGGCGTGGCAGCTGCTGATCTGCCGTTTTCGAATGCGTTGAGCTTACTCGCCGTTTAGGATGGGCAATTGCTGGAGCAGTGGCCGGCGGTAATTTTTACCGATCGGGATGGGGGTGTGGTTGATCCAGAGGGTAGCGCCGGTGATGGAGGTGATCTTTGGGCGGTTGATGATGTAGGTGCGGTGGCAGCGGATAAAGCGTTGGGGAGGCAGTTGTTCCTGGAGGCGTTTGAGGGGGCGCCGGATCATCAGTCGCTGTTGGGGGAGGTGGATAAAGGTATAGTTGTCGTAAGCCTGGAGGTATTCGATGTCGGATAGCCGAACGCGTTGGAGGGCACCGTCCTGTTTGACGAAGATGCTGTCGCCATCCGGGGTGGGGGATGGGGGGCGGGCTTGGGCGTGGCGGGCCAGGGCGATTTCGATGTTGGCGCGCAGATCAGCCTCGTCGAAGGGTTTGACGATGTAGCCGGCGGGAAAGCTTTGCTTGGCGCGCTGGAGGGTGGGTGCATCGGAGTAGGAGGTGAGGTAGATAAAGGGCAAGCGCTCGGGCAGGGCGCTGGCCAGGGCGATGCCATCTTCTCGGCCTTTGAGGTAGATGTCGATAAGTACAATGTCGACCAACCGCTGGGGAATTTCCCGTAGGGCACTCGCTGCGTTGTCACTCCAACCCACTACTTCGTAACCCGCTTCTTCCAAACTGATGCGGATATTGGTGACAATCAGGGGCTCGTCTTCCACCACGTAAACCCGCGTTGGTGTGTTCAGCTTAGTAGAAATTATTGGCATGGTAAACGTAAGTTTTGAGTAGCAAAGGACCCGATCCAGTATGGAATCCCTTCATAGGTAATTGCTAGTGATTTATCGAAAAAGCAAAACCAATCGCAGGTTCCGGCCGTACATTTGTAGAAATGTTTCTTATTATTCAATGCGATCAATGCGAATTTGATGACTCGACACCTACTTTTTCTGCCATTTTTTCTGTTTTTTTCCCAAGTCCAAGCCCAGAATGCCTCGATCAAGGGCCAATTGCAAGACCAAGCCAACGAAGCCGTCGTTTTCGCCAACGTGGCGCTGTACAGCAGTGCGGACAGCAATTTGGTCAAAGTGGAATCCAGCGATGACACTGGTGTTTTCCAGCTCCAGGAAATCCGCCCCGGCGACTACTTCCTCGTCGCCAGCTACGTGGGGCTCGCCGATTTGGTACGCGCGCCCCTGTCCCTGAGCGAATCCGACCAAGTCGACCTGGGGGTGCTTCGGTTTGCACCCGCCGCCGCCGAACTGGAAGAGGTAACCGTTACCGCCAATCGCGCGATGGTGGAAGTCAAGCCCGACCGTACGGTATTCAATGTACAGGGCACCATCAATAGCGCCGGCGATGATGCCCTCGCCCTGCTGCGCAAGGCACCCGGGGTGACGGTAACGAGCAATAATGCCACCCACGTGCCGCGGCGTACCCGACTCCCGCCTTACGTCGATTGCAAACGCCTTCCCTTGACGGGCGATGACCTCAGTAGCTTTCTCCAGAACCTCCCCGCCGAACAGATCGACCGCATCGACATCATCAGCAATCCCGGCGCCCGCTACGAGGCCGAAGGCAACGCGGGCATCATCGACATCATCCTCAAACGCGACAAAAACCTGGGGACCAACGGATCGGTCAGTACCACCCTTAGCCAGGGCCGTTTGGGCCGGGCCGGTGTCAACCTCAGCGGCAACCACCGCAACAAACGCTTCAACCTG
This sequence comes from uncultured Saprospirales bacterium, assembly GCA_937899855.1. Lineage (GTDB taxonomy): Bacteria > Bacteroidota > Bacteroidia > Chitinophagales > Saprospiraceae > CALLVY01. Next base: position 7,554 of record CALCCH010000250.1, read on the forward strand.
TTTGGCCAAGCGGGCCTCAACGATGGGGCCCAATTCGACGAGATGGATTTCAGCAGCACCCAAAATGGTCTGCTCCTCATCGAGTCCAACGACAGCGAAAGACGTTGGGAGGGCTATAACCTCCGCCTCGGTGCTGATTTTTTCCTCGGTGATAAAAATACCATCGGCCTGCTCCTCGACAGTCGGGACGGCTCGGCCCGTAACGAATCGCTCAACCGCATCGTGATTGCCCCCGAAAGTACCGGCGTTGTCGATTCCATTCTCCGGGCCGACAATAGCTCGGACGACCAACGTCTTCGCCGGACTGCCAATTTGAATTACCGTTTTGACAATCGCAAGGGGCGGACCCTCAACGTTGACCTCGACTACGGCCGCTACGAAAACAGCAGTCAGCGTGATCAACCCAACCGCTACTTCGACGCTACCGAGAAGCGCTTATTGTCGAGTAATATTGCCTCCTTCGATACCCGAACGGACATCGACATCTACACCTTTAAGCTGGATTTTGAGCAGGATATTTGGGGGGGTAAATTGGGCGCCGGAACCAAGTTGAGCCGGGTGGAGTCGGACAATTTCTTCCTGGTCTACGATGAAAACGGCAGCGAGGCTGTACTGGACCCCGGCCAGTCGAATGAGTTTTATTACGACGAGAGCGTCTATGCGGGTTATTTGAGTTTTGCCCGGCCCCTGAGCGAACAGTGGAACCTTTCGCTGGGCCTGCGTGCCGAGCAAACCGATGCCACCGGAGACTTGATTGCCTACGATCCCGACAAGCAGGAGCCCCGCGTCGAGTTGAACTACCTAAGTTGGTTTCCCAATGCGGGCCTCACCTGGAACTGGTCGCCCCAGCATGCCGCCATCCTGAGTTACGGCCGGCGCATCAACCGCCCCGATTACAATGTCCTCAACCCCTTTCGGAACCGATTGAGCGAGATCTCTTTTGAAAAGGGCAACCCCACGCTCAATCCCGAGATCGTCAATAATGTCGAACTGGGCTACACCTTTAACTACCGCTACAATTTCAAACTGGGCTACAGCCTGACCGAAAACCAGATTACCCGTTTGATCGGACCCGCCGATGATGACGTCCGCTCCAACTTTATCACCTGGGATAATCTGGCGACCCAAACCGTGATCAGCTTCAACGCCAGCGCTCCGGTACAGGTCAACAAGGTCTGGAACGCCTCTTTTAACCTTACCGCTTCTTTCCTCGACATCCAGGTGGTGTTCGATGAGTGTGGCGGGGGGGACGTCCTGGCCTTTACCTACGTGATTTTCCAACAGCATACCTTTACCCTAGGGAAGGGTTTCCGGGGAGAAATTTCTGGCTACTATTCCGGTCCGGGAGTCTGGGGTGGGGTGTTTGAATACGAATCCAACTGGAGCCTCAATGTCGGGCTACAACGCAAATTCTTGCGAGATCGCCTCAACGTCCGCCTGAGTGTCAACGATATTTTCTACCAAACTGGCTGGGATGGCGTCTCGGAGTTTGACGGCTTGATTTCCTCGGGGCGGGGCCGCAACGATTCGCGTCGGGCGGCACTCAGCTTGAGTTACAGCTTTGGCAATGAAAACGTGAAATCGCGGCGGCGGAAGACCGGAATTGAGGAGGAAGCGGGGCGCGTCAGTGACAATTGATCCCGTAGCTGGTATCCGTAGAACAAGACGGCTCAGGAAAGCTCCACTTGACGGTGGAGCTTTTTTGCGGTAGAAATGCTATTTTTCGAGAAAAATGATGTTACTTTAAACAAAGTAGCGAGTAAAATCATTCTGTTTGGTACAAAAACTTGCATATTTGATAGTAATGCTATTATTTTAAGTAAGTGGTTAACTGAAGGTCTAACATGCACAATTTACTCTCAAACTTCCGTATTCAAGTCAATGAGCACATCTACCTCAAGAATCCTGAGTCCAGTGATTTGGGGCGTCGGATTTTGACTGGAAGTATTGAAATGTTGGACAAGATGGGCTTTGAATGTTTTACTTTTCGCAAATTGGGTAAGCACATTGGCTCCACCGAAGCGTCGGTGTATCGTTATTTTGAGAGCAAACACAAATTGTTGTTGTATCTTACCTCCTGGTACTGGCGTTGGATGGAGTACCAACTGGTTTTTAGTCTGGCGAACATCGAATCGCCTTACGATCGCCTCAAGAAGGCGATTCTTCTGCTGACCGAGAACATCGAGGAGGACAACAGTTACACCCACATCGACGAGGTCAAATTGCACCGAATCGTCATTTCGGAATCTTCCAAGGCTTATTTGACCAAGGAAGTGGACGAGGAAAACAGCTATGGCGTATTTTCCAGCTACAAGCAGTTGGTAGGACGGGTAAGTGATATTATCTTAGAGATCAATCCGGGATTTAAGTATCCCCACATGTTGGTGTCGACGGTAATCGAAGGCGCCCATCACCAGCGCTTTTTTGCCGATCACCTTCCCCGCCTGACCGACGTCGTCACGGGCGAAGACGCCATCACCGAGTTTTACAAAGAGATGGTCTTCAAGACCATTAAAGAATAGTCTTTTTATGCTAGCATTGTTGACGAACAAAAGGGGAGAGCGACGCGGTCGAACGCAGGTTTACTTGCGTCGGTTCTCCTTCTTGTTCGTTTTGGTCCTGTTGCTGGTTTCTTCTTCGACCGTCTATTTTCCCGCCTGGGGAACGCTAGAGATGGAACAGTGGGAACTGAGTCAGGAAGGGGAAAAAGAAGGCGAATCGCAAGAACAAAATGAATTAAAGGAAAAGCGCAATAGAGACGATCTCTCGCCCCTGGCGCAACTCCTGACGGACCTGCTTCTCGGCTCCGCCGCCGCTCCGGATTGTCGGCATCACGGCGGCATAGAAACCTACCGAGAAGTATTTACTCCTCCACCCCAGTGGAGCTAGATCCCCCCACCTCTTTTCACATTCTACGAAACGACGATCGAGCAAGATTTTCGAGCGCTCAAGAATTGATGAGACATGCTGAAGGACCTCCGTTTGGACCTTCGGCAATTGCTATTTTTTCAAACTTGCCCCGAAAAAGGGGCGTAACAGTAGTACAACAGCAAACAGTAGTTCAACAGTAATTAAACTAACAGTAAAAACAGTAAGTAAAAATGAGTACCAATTCAAAGAATCAAGGATTCTTCGCGAATCTGCAATACGACCTGCCCGCCAGTCTGGTGGTTTTTCTGGTCGCCATTCCCCTGTGTTTGGGTATTGCACTGGCTTCCGGGGCCCCCTTATTTTCCGGGATTATTGCCGGAATGGTGGGGGGAATCGTGGTGGCCCTCCTTAGCGGCTCTCCCCTCGGGGTGAGTGGCCCCGCCGCCGGACTGGCCGTGATCGTACTGACGGCCATCCAAGAACTCGGCGCTTTCGAAACCTTCCTACTCGCTGTAGTGATTGCCGGTGCCCTCCAGTTGATCCTCGGATTTCTCCGGGCCGGCGTCATCGGCTACTATTTCCCCTCCTCCGTCATCAAAGGCATGCTGGCGGGTATCGGAGTCATCATCTTCCTCAAGCAAATTCCCCACGCCTTTGGCTACGATGCCGATCCCGAAGGGGATTTCGCCTTCCAGCAGGTTGATGGTCACAATACCTTTAGCGAAATGGGCTATATGCTGGAGTTCATCAGCCCCGGTGCCTTGCTGATCTCAGCCCTGTCGCTGGGCATCCTCCTGCTCTGGGAACGCCCCTTTATGAAAAAACTGCCTACTTCCAAACTCATCCAGGGACCCCTCGTCGCGGTACTGGCCGGGGTAGGCCTCAACCTCGCCCTGATGGGGGTAGACGGTTGGGCCCTCACCTCCGAGCAGATGGTGAGCATTCCCGTGGCGGATTCGCTGGTCGGTTTCTTTGGCCAGTTTACCTTCCCCGATTTTAGTCAGATCGGCAACAGCCAGGTTTGGATCGTAGCGGGAACGATTGCGGTGGTGGCTAGTCTGGAAACCCTGCTCTGCGTCGAAGCGACGGATAAGCTCGACCCCCAGAAACGAATTACCCCGACCAACCGCGAGCTGACCGCTCAGGGGATTGGAAACATGGTGTCGGGTATGATCGGTGGCTTGCCCCTGACGCAGGTCATCGTCCGCAGCTCGGCCAATATCCAATCCGGTGGTCGGACCAAGGCCTCGGCCTTTTTCCACGGTATCCTGATCCTCATCAGTGCCATGGCTATCCCCAAGCTCCTCAACCTGATTCCGCTCGCCAGCTTGGCGGCCATCCTGTTGATGGTGGGCTACAAATTGGCCAAGCCATCCCTGTTCCGCGAGATGTACCGCAAGGGCAGTTCACAATTTATTCCCTTCGTCGTTACCATCGTCGGTATCGTCCTGACGGACCTACTCGTCGGTATTGCCCTGGGTATGGCCGTAGCCGTTATTGATATCCTGTGGCAAAATTACAAGACGCCCTACCACTTCGATCCCGACAAGCACGAGGAGGGCCAGCCCGTAACGATCGAACTCGCCGAAGAGGTCAGCTTCCTCAACAAGGCCAGCATCATGCGGACGCTCGACCAACTGCCCGACGGTACCGAAGTGATCATTGATGGTTCGAAAACCCGTTCGATACACCCGGACGTCATCGAAATTATTGACAATTTTCGAGAAAACGCCAAAACCAAAAACATTACCCTCAAGGTGATTCACCTCCTTCTCGATCGCAAGTACGTCGATCCGGTCAGTGAGGTCAATAAGGTAGTGAGTTCCACTGCCGCCTCGAGTAATGGAAAGTACGGCGAGCTGTCGGTCAAAAAAAATTAGGCTGGATCTGAAAATGCTCCGGAGGCCGTAGGAGTAGTTTTTGAAGTACTCCGTGAGGTGCCGAGGAACAATTGCTAGACCATACCCAGCCCAAGAATTAGTAACTCCAATGGAACGGAGCCGAAAAATTTTCCCGCCCACCCGCTGGGTCGGTATCCCGGGAAAATTAGTCGCTGGAGGTTGAGCGTGGTCCCATTACCCAACTCATCGTCCACACTGGAATTGACATCGGCGAAGAACTCATTTTTTCATTACTGTTACTACTGCGAGCCGGTTCCCCCAATTTTTATTTCGGGGGAACCTGGCCGTTTTTTTGGGCCGTTGCTGCTAAGTCAGTACGATCGGACCCCTCCGCACACCCATTGGGAATGCCAAGTGGGGGAGTGGGCAGCAAGCGGTCGGGAAGTCGGAGGGACAGGATCAACCGAAATTCAACCTATTTCAAACTTTGATAAACAAGTAATTCAAAGAATTATGATGAGCATTAATGAAGTAAAGCAAAGATTAGTAGCGGGCAACGAACGATTCGTGGCGGACCAACTGGATGGAAAATTACAAGACCGCCACCGTCGTGACACCCTGGTAAATGGCCAACAGCCCTACGCCATTATTCTCAGCTGTGCGGATAGCCGCGTGGTCCCCGAGTTGGCCTTCGATGCCGGCTTGGGTGAGCTGTTCGTCGTCCGTGTAGCGGGCAATGTCGCCAACAGTTCTTCGATCGCCAGTATCGAGTACGCCGTCGCCCACATCGGCACTCCGGTAATCGTAGTTTTGGGGCACCAAAGCTGTGGAGCGGTAACGGCAGCGGTAGCGGGAGGCGATAATGGTTATAACCTCAACCACCTGCTTGCGCACGTCCAACCCGCCCTGGCGGTTTCCGGGGAAGGGGCTCAGGTCAATGACGTCGTTCGCAAGAATGCCGAATTGACGGCTTCCGAACTGCAGAATCGTTCGACCATCATCCGCGAGGCGGTGGCGGCCCATAAGTTGGAAATTCTGCCGGCGTACTACCACCTCGAAGACGGTCGGGTGGAATACCTGTAAGACACCACCTAGTACAAAGCGAATCGAAGACTCAGCTGCCAATTCCAATGCCAATAGGACTGTCGGAGCGGGGCAGCGTGGTCCGAAAAATGTTGTGGAAAAATCCGCATGGATGGCCCCGTATCTACGATTAGGTGCGGGGTCATTTGGTAACTGAGCTGTAGCCCGCTGTAATACGTCCAGCCCAATTGTGATCGAAAGATGCCTTCGTCGAGGGGCTGATAACCGAGATCCGGAGCGAGGATTTCCCCGCTCGTACGTAGCCGCCAGTTGAGCAGCACCCCCGCTTCCACCCGCAAGTCCAAGGGATAGCTACTGATGCGGTAGCCCAGGATAAAGGGCAGATCAAACAGTTCCAAGTGATTGTATACACGTCGCTGGCTCCGCCGGGTGATGGTGGCCAGTACCTCATCGGTGACTCGAAGGGAGTCGCCGTTGGGGGCCAGTAGAATTTCACGAACCCCGCTGATTGGTTCGATGCTACGTTGCTGGAATGCGTACTGGAAACGCTCCGTGGCGCGGGTGTAGGACAGTCCCCAGCGGAAGTGCCAACGCGTCCATTGCCAGCGCCCCATCAATCCGATCTGCCAGGCCTCCAGGGGCGTTTCGCTCCGTTGGCGAAGGTCCAGATAGACCTGGGATTCGGCATCGGGAGCGGTGAGTTGACGTTGGGCATGGACCAGGCCCGCCTCCACTTGGAGGAAGAAACGCGGGGCGGTCCGTCTGGTGACCGGTGTGATCTTAAGTGTCTCGCGTTCGTCGGGTTGGGGAAGGAGGGGGAGTGGACGGCGCTTGGCGCGTGCGAGGGGGAGGAGCTTGCCAATCGGTAGTGCGGAGCGACTGACGTCGGAAGTCGGCGGGGTCGTGGCTGCTAGGGTCGACGGCCGTTGGTGCTTGGTAGTGGGCAGTGACTGCGAGCGCGTGCGAGGGTATTGGGCTGCGGTATGGGGTAGGTGGCGTAGTGGTGCCGTG
>CALCCH010000251.1 GCA_937899855.1 uncultured Saprospirales bacterium
GAAGCCTCGGGCGTTCCCTACGAATGTACCTTTAGTTTTAACCCCCTCCTGGTCAAGGCACGGAAGCGCAATCTGACCAACGATTCGGATAATTTTAACCGCATTAAGGACGTGATCAAGTCGATGGAGGAGCAGTTGGAAAACTTTACCATCGAGGGGATTCAGGAAGGGGGAGGTACCGAGTTGGATGCCCTCATGACCCTGTTTTTTCCTTCGCTTTTCCAGAAGGGAACCCTCGGCTTTGTGGGCAAGCCCTTTACCAAGGAATTTGCCTACATGACCGATGCGGCCAAAATGATGATGTTTTCCGATCGTTGGGAAGTCCAGTTGATGGATACGCCCGGCGCGCGATCGGCCTTTAGTCCGATCATCAACGTAGCCACCTTACTCCTAAAGAAGTTTTACCTGCCCCAACTGAGCACCATCAACTCCGAAAAATTTGTCATCCGCGATACGGAGACCGATCTGGAGCGCCATTTCAAAATCGAAGTGATCCTGGACTACGTCGACGTGGTGGCCAAGCGGCCCATTCCCGAGCTGACCGACGCCGAGATTCACCACCTCCCCAACAACTTGGACAATACCGAGCTGTGGCTCAAGCATTTTCCCCCCGAGGATTTCTCCTTCTCTGGCTTTATGATTGGTACCTTTCAGGAGATTACCGATTCTGAGTTGGTCCACCAGCTCCAGCAGTGGATGGTCAGCGACAAGGCTGATGTCCAACCCCGCGAAGCCCTGAGTGATTTTCAATGTATCGTTCGCTCCTTTCTCAAGGATCCCGATATTACGGTGGGGGCCGTACTGCTGTCCAATATTGAGATGATGAGCTTTTTTTCGTGGAGTGTCCTGGGCGATGCCTCGGAAATCATGAAGATTCCCCGCGGCGATTTTCACCAAGGCATCTACGGGCGAATCAGAAAAGAATTACAGCCCATCATCATCGGTGACCTGCGCGAGGAGGACTGTAGCGCACCCCTCGATCGCCGTATCCGGGATTTGGGCATGCGCAGCTTGTTGTTCATTCCCCTGCTGGATGGTGATGGTAAACTGTTGAGCACTTTTGAACTCTTCCACCCCGAACCCTACCGTTTCTCCCGGCTGACCATTCAAAAGCTAGCCGACGTCAACGAGACGTTTACCCTGGGGACCCAGCGCTACATCCAACAATTGAACGACGAAATCAACCTCTTCGTCCAACAGGAATTTACCTCGATCCATCCCAGCGTCCAGTGGAAGTTTACGGAAATTTCTAAAAAATACCTCTGGTCTACCAATCCCGACGAACGGGAGGGGCTGGAACCCATCCTCTTTGACCACGTCTATCCCCTCTACGCCCAGGCTGATATCGTGGGCTCCTCCAACCTGCGCAACGAGTCAATCATCGCCGATTTTATCGACAACCTCGAACGTCTGGTGGTGGTGATGCAGGAAGCCCGCGATGTGGTTCATTTTCACTTACTCGATATCTACTTGGCCAAGTCCAAAGAAATTCTTGGCCGACTACGCGAAGGGCACTTTGCTTCGAGCGACGAGTCGCAGGTGATGAATATGCTGAACACGGAGATCCATCCCCTGCTGCGGGAATTGGCGATCAACTTCCCCCAAATTCCTACCGATAGCATCAATCAGTATTTCGATCAGCTCGATTCCCAACTGGGCGTCATCTACCACCACCGAAAGGATTACGAGGACAGCGTGGGGCAACTCAACGAGATCCTGGCGCGTTTTCTCGAACGCGAGGACAATAAAATGCAGGAGGTCCTGCCACACTTTTTCGAAAAGTATTCGACGGACGGGATTGAGTACAACATCTACCTCGGTCAGTCGCTGCTGCCTAAGGGGCGCTTTAGTAATTTCTACCTCAAGGATTTCCGCGTCTGGCAATTGCTCAGTATGTGTGAACTGACCCGTCTGGTGGCCGAAAAGGGTAGGGAACTGCCCGTTCCATTGACCACGGCACAGTTGGTGTTTGTATACAACAACCCTCTCAGCATCAGCTTTAAGATGGAGGAGAAGCAGTTTGACGTGGACGGGACCTACAACGTTCGTTACGAGATACTAAAGAAGCGAATTGACAAGGCGGTGATTAAGCAGACCGGAGAGCGGCTGACGCAGGCGGGCAAAATCGCCATCGTCTGGCTACAGGAGCAGGATCGTTTGGAATACCTGGAGTATCTGGAACACCTCATCAAGCAGGGGCATTTGGAACCCGGTATTGAGGAGTTGGAGCTGGATAAGTTACAGGGAGCCGAAGGGCTACGCGCCCTCCGGGTCACCGTTGCGGTATAATCTCAATCTCCATAAGATAATGATGGTCTGGCAATCGACGCTGTGGGTGCTTTTAGTCCGGCTTGTCGTTGTCCTCGTCGAGGACTTCGGCGTCGTCGATGAGCTCATTGCCGTCGCCATCGCGGTCGACGAAGCCGGGGGCGGTACGGCTCAGTAAGTCGTTGAGCCGCTCTTGATCCGCTTCGGGCTTGGGCTCGGGCTCGGTGATGAGTTTGACCGATCCGTCGGCTGGAGTGTCCTCCTGATCTCCGGTATTGTGGTAGTCTCCGCGGGCAAAACGATCGGCCTTGGCAAAGAAATCATCGTGGCCATCCAGGAGGCTATCCTGCTGGTCTTCAATCCGCGGAGCTTCGCGAAAACCCGCCGTCTTTTCCTGGGCCTTGGCTTCGGCTTCCCGCGCCATTTGCTGGGCTTTTTCAATCAAATCATCCATGCTTTCCCGCTTGGTTTCCGTCTGGGCTTGATCGGCTACGGGTTCGTCGCCAAAGGGGTCGAGGCCTTGGGCTTCGCGGGCGGCGGCTTCTTGGGCTTGGTCAAAAAATCCCTTGGCTTGGTCGGCTACCTCTTCCCCCGCCGTTTTAAAGCGGTCGAGGGCATCCCCTCCCACTTCCTTCACTTTCTGACCCAAGTCTTCGGCCATCTCCTTGGCTTTGTCTACCACCGGGGCGGTGGAGTCGAGTACTTTTTTGCCGACGTCTTCGGTAAAGTCCTGCGCCTTACCCAGCGCCTCGTTGGAGGACTCGATGATGCTACTGCCTAGGTTCTCGGCGGTTTCCTGGGTTTGGTCGACCGTGGGTTGGGTGACGTCGAGGACCTTGCTGCCCACGTCTTCGGCAATCGATTGGGCCTTGTCGAGGACCGGTTTGGTGACCTCCATGACCTTTTCGCCGACATCTTCCGCCACCTCTTTGCCTTTCTCAACCAGGGGCCCAGCCTTTTCGGCCACGTTTTCCCCAATATTTTCCATTACTTCTTTTGCTTTTTGCAAGGCATCCGCCGCAATATCCTTGGCGTTCTCGATGGCCTGACCCGCTTTTTCCTTAGCGCCGTCGAGTACTTCTCCGGCCTGATCGGTGAGGTCATCGCCCAGCTCCTTACCCGAATCAACGGCCTTGTTGGTGGCGGACTTGGCGACGGATTTGGCGCCAAAAAGCAGCTTTTTCATATCGTTCATAAATCCCATGATCGTATTTTTTTGATTTGGCTAGAAATTAGCGATTTCTTCGCAATTATTAAAGTCTCCCCCCACCAGACCGTCCATTTTATCGATCAAGAACGTGTCCTTCCCATTCTCCGAGGACTTTTTTATCGTCGATCTGGAGAAAGTATTCGATCTCCTGTTCGAGGTACTGGGCCTGTTCGGCGTGCTTCAAACCCTGGACCAGCCGCAGTCGTTTACCATTCCGCTGAATCAGGCGCAGAGCAAAGGAATAGACCGGGACGTCGTTGGTTTTGCCCGCCGTGTAACGCTCTACGAACACCTGTTTGATGTCCTGGATGGGAATGGCCTTATTGGGATAAAAGGGTAGGGGCAAGGGCCGGTGTTCGATTCGCAGGTAATCGCGGTCGACCAGGACGTTGGTGCGGTTAAACAAGGTCGTGACCGTGTGGTACAACAAACCAATCCCGACGCTGCCGTGGAGGCCGAGGAAGAGCAGCATCCCCCAACTGCCACTGAGGATAATGGTGGAGGCTATGATGAAGAGGATACTGTTCCAGACAAGGGTGAAAAAGGTCAGGAAGCCGTTGAGGGAGCGGCGCCACTTGAATTCGATGTCCAGCTCGTTGCGCAAGCGCAGTACGTCGAAGTCAGCCGGCATAAAGATTTCGGGCTTGCCGCGTTCCGGCTCCCGTTCCAGTTGGAAGGTATTCCCACAGGAGTTGCAGTGGGCCAAACTGGTATCGATGTTGATCTGCTTGCCGTGGATGGGGGCATTACAGTCGGGACACTGCAGCTCCAGGCTCCGCAGACGGGGCGGGTTGGCGAATAAATCCTCCGCTGGTCGGTATTGTGGTTCGTGCTCCATGAGGGTATTGGGTTTGAGGTACGAGTACTTGGTAAAATCTTTATCGGGTATTTGTAAGACACCACCTAATTTTGGGCCAAATTACGACTTGTCAATCGGAGTAGCTCGCTAGCGCTCGCCTCCGCGCTGAGAGCCGCGGTCCGTAGACACTTCCGGTGCCGTAGCCACCAGCCATTCCAGGACAAAAGCACGCAGGTCATTATCGCGGTAAATCCAGCTGGCGGCATCTAAATGCGATCCCCCCGTTAAGAGCTTTTTCCAAATTCCTCGCCCTTGTACGCGCTCCAACCGCTCGATAAAGGCTTGGGAGGCTTGGAGGGGAACCAAACCATCGCGGTCGCCGTGGATCCAACAAACGGGAACCCGTTCGCTGGCCTGGAGGTGTTGGGCCGGACTGGCCCGGGCGAAGGTCTCTGACTTTCGGGGGCCTCCGTACCAGTACACCGGTGGGGAGGGCGGCATTTGGTGCAGGTCCAAGGGGGCCCCCAGAAAAAGCGCCCGGGAAAATTGGGCCTGTTCTAGGCCCACCCGCAGCAGCCGCTGCCGGTCGTAAAGCAGTAGCCCCGCCAAGTTGCCACCGGCCGACATCCCACTCACCATCATGGGCCAATCGCTCCAGGCCCGCTTGTCCATCAACCGCCGGATCAGCAGCAGGCTGGCTTCCAAATCTTCGTCGACCGCGCGATAGCCGTAAAGGGGAGCGCGGCGGTAGGAAGGCATAAAAACGGTGTAGCCCCGTTCGACAAAAAAATGGGCGTTGAGCCGGAACTGCTCCGGCGAGCCAAATATCCAGCCCCCACCGTGGTAAAAAATGATCACCTCCGGTCGACGGGTTCGATGGGGGAGGGGCTCGCAAAGCAGTAGGTACTGTCGGCGGTGCGGGCCGTAATCGTAGCGGCGGTAGGTCATCTGATCGGTCGGGCTTCGCCAAATGTGGTACCAATAGACGGGTAGGCTGACCAATTCCTGTAGCAGGTTGCCCTTGGGCAGTATTCGGTATAGCAAAGCGTAGCCGATGGGGACCACAACCAGTAGCAGTAAAAGACTCATTGCGTTCGTTTGCTTTTCCCCAATTTAATGGAAATCTCAAAAAAAAACCGGACCACTTTGGTGATCCGGCCGTCGCTGATTGGGAAGGGAAGTCCCTCGCAAGCAGCTCCTAGTTAAGTTTTACCATACGCGTACTATTGGTTGTCCCATCGCTCAACTGAGCGGTGATGAAGTAGAGGCCCGGTCGTAGCGACTGGGGCCACTGGTACGGGAAGCTTTGTACTTCCCGGGGTATTGGAATTAATTCGATGAGCTTGCCACTGAGGTCGGTGATGGCCATCCGTTCGACGGGGCTGGTCAGCTGGCTTAGGTCGATTTGGAGGATCGCCTCGTTTCGGATAGGGTTGGGATAAACCCGTAGGGCTTGGTGGGTAGCCGGAGCCCTGTGGGCTTGGAAGGCCTCGGATTGGGCATCGACCAGGCCTTCGCTGGCGCCACCGGGGATTTCGTCGCCACCCGGTCCGGGCCCGATGGGAATTTCCGCGAGAATTTGGCAATAATCACCCGTGATGATCCAGCGGCATTCGCCCAAACGGATTTCGTACTGGAAGTTGACGACGTTCGATACCCCATCCTCGATCCGACAAACCAGTCCGTCGGGGAGGGGAATGCGAAAGCCATTACAGGGGACCCCGTCCAAACTACCGAGATCGGAAGAGAGACGAGTTGGGAAAGAGATTATATAAAGGATGTAGCAGTATCAATAATAAAAAAAAGGATGTGG
>CALCCH010000252.1 GCA_937899855.1 uncultured Saprospirales bacterium
CACCGAGAACATCCTCTTCATCTGCGGTGGTGCCTTTGATGGCATCGAAAAGAACATCTCGCGGCGGCTCAATACGCAGGTCATCGGTTTTAGTACCACGGAAAAGGAACGGGTCGACCGCGAAAAGGTCCTGCAATACATCAACCACCAGGATCTCAAATCCTACGGGTTGATTCCCGAATTGGTGGGGCGCCTACCGGTACTCACTTACCTGGAACCACTCGATAAGGAGGCCCTGACCCGCATCCTGACCGAGCCCCGCAACTCACTGGTCAAGCAATACGAAAAACTGTTTGACCTCGAAGGCATCCGCCTCAGCTTTACCCCCGGAGCACTGGACTACATCGCCGAAAAAGCCATCGAGTACCAACTCGGCGCCCGCGGTCTGCGCTCCATTTGCGAAGCAATCATGACCGATGCCATGTTCGAGCTGCCCTCCCTCAAGGACGTCACCGAGTTTGAAATCACCCGTTCTTACGCCACGGAGAAATTAGGACGGTCCAAGTTGAGCAAATTGCGGGTGGCCTAGCCCGCCCCCCTCCGAGGGACCCCAACCCCATCAAAATGAGCCGAAAAATCGTCGCCTTTGGCGCTAGCAACAGCCGCCATTCCATCAATCGCAAATTGGCAGCCTACGCCGCCCAGCGGGTGGACGGTGCGGAGGTCGACCTCCTCGACCTGAACGACTACGAGCTGCCCATTTACAGCATCGACCGCGAGAAAGAATCGGGTATTCCCCAACTGGTCCACGATTTTAAGCAAAAAATCAGTGCGGCGGATGCCCTGGTCATGTCCCTAGCCGAACACAATGGAGCCTACACCGCCGCCTTCAAAAACATCCTCGACTGGGTCTCCCGACTGGAGGGGAAGACCTGGGCGGGCCGGCACCTACTCCTGCTGGCCACCTCCCCCGGCAAACGCGGTGGTCGATCGGTGCTCGCCCTGGCCAGTCGTTCCTTTCCCTTCTTTGGTGCCCCAAACATTGCTTCCATTTCCCTGCCTGGTTTCTACCAAAACATCTACGACACCGAAGGCATCACCGACGCGAGCCTGCGCCAAGCTTTTGAGCAAGCCCTGCAAACCTTTGTCCAGCAGTTGGAGGGGCGGGGATAATGCTCCATTGATCACTGGACCGCCCGCCGTCTCGAAGTGCTTACTTCCGCACTGGGATGACCACAAGAGTCTAGCCCCATCCCACTTTCTTACCCACCGGTTGCCAATTTTTTTCCCTACCCACCAACCATTTGTCTTTGGCGCATCGTTGATTAAAATAGACGATTAATTCGATTACCGGTATCGGGTACCCATTGACCAATTAATCTTCTGCAAAACGAACGAGTTCGACTCCCAGATGCAGTACACCAAACACAGCAGCGACCGTGACCTGATCGAGGGTTGTCGCCAGCATCGACGGCTGGCGCAACAGCACCTGTACCAGCGTTACTACGGGAAAATGATGGCGATTGCCCTACGGTACTCTTCGAATCAGCAGGAGGCGATGGATATTCTCAACCGTGCCTTTCTCAAAGTTTTTCAATCCTTGGACCGTTACGAGGCTCAGGGTAGTCTGAGCGGCTGGATGGCCAAAATTGTCTTCCACACCGCGATTGACTTGGTGCGTTCCCAGGCGGTATACCGCCAGCGGATGGACTTTGAGACGGATAAGGACATCGAATTTGCCCCGGAGATTCTGGACCAACTGGCCGCCGCCGATCTCTACGCGGCCATCCAGCAACTACCGATGGAGCTGCGCAGCGTGTTTTCCCTCTTCGTCCTGGATGGCTACAAGCATCGGGAGATTGCCGAACTGCTCGACATCAGCGTCAATACTTCCAAGTGGCATTTAGCAACCGCCAAACGGCAGCTCCGACAGTTATTAAAGAATTACGACCAGACTCGATTAGCGGTATGAAAGCAGATAATTCCACCAACGAGCGGCTGAGAGCACTCAGCGATGGCTACGAAGCCCCCTACTCCGAAGGAGCCTGGGAGCAGATGGAGCAATTGCTGCCCCCACCGCCACCCGACGATGATGCCCGAGGATTTTTTAACTTCAAAATGATTCTAGGCATGATTACTTTTTTTGTACTCCTCCTGTTGGGCTTACAGCTGTGGTCCCCCCTCAACGATTTACCCCCACCCCCGGCGATGGACGCCGTGTCCACCACGCCATCCCCGGAGCCCGGGCCCGCCGCAGCGGCTCGGGATACGATTGCAAAATCTACCCCGTCCACCGGGCCCCTCCCCCCCAGCCCCCCCAAGCGGATGGCCCCTACCGCAACGGCGGACCCCTTTTCCCATCCCGCCGCACCGCAACCTCTCGCACCCCTGGCCCAACCCTTCTCCCCACTCGGCCTGCCCTGGCCCGCGCTGGCCACCGTACCCACCGGCCCCCAGTCCGATCCCTTCGTGGGATTTTCCGACGAACTGCGGCGACTCGTGTACGGTCGGCGCTTGCACCACCAAGAGGAAAAGGTCTACGTTCACCTCGACCGAACCCAGTTTGAACCGGGAGACGACATTTGGTTTAGCGTTTACCTGCGCGACGCCGTTACGCTGCGCCCTTCCCGACAAAGCGATATTGTATACGTCCAGCTGGAAGCTCCCAATGGCAAGGTCATCGAGACGCGGAGCCTGATGGCCGCCTCGGGGCAGGCCGCTGGCGACTTTAGTACCAGCGCCGATCTGCCGGGCGGGACCTACCGGATTCGGGCCTTTACCAAATGGCAAGAAAACACCGAGGATTACTTCGAACGCGAAATCATACTGCAAAATACGGTACTGCCCCGCCTGCGGATGGAGCTCGATTTTGTCCGCAAAGCCTACGGGCCGGGCGACGAGGTCCAGGCTTTTCTCAAAGTGCAAACCCTCGCCAGCAATGTTCGTCTGGCGGACCGGCAAAGCTATCGGTATTCCCTCCAAATTGACGGGCAGGAAAAGTGGCGACGCGAAGCCCGACTCGACCCCACGGGGCAGGCCAAGTTGCGCTTTAGTCTCCCCCAGGATTTGCCTAGTCAGGACGCCCTGCTCAATGTTGAGATCGTTCACGAGCAGCGGACCGACGCCATCGCGCGGGCGGTACCCTTGGTGGACCGGCAGATTGATCTGCAGTTTTTTCCCGAAGGTGGGCAAGCCCTTGCGGGGCAGGAGAGCCGTCTGGCCTTTAAAGCGCTGGGGCAAAACGGGAAGGCAGTGGATGTGGAAGGGGTGATTGTGGATGCTAAGGATCGCGAGGTGGCCCGTTTTCGCAGCTACCACCTGGGGATGGGACAGACCTGGTGGACGCCGGAAGCGGGAAAGGTCTACACGGCGCGTCTTACCCAACCGCGAGGTATCGACACCGATTTTCAGGTGCCCCGGGCTCGCAAAAAGGGCTACGCCCTGAGCGTTTTGGCTCGGGAGGATACGGATCGCTTATTGGTCCAGGCGTTTAGCAGCGAACGGCGGCCGGTGATGCTGGTGGTACAGTCGCAATCCGAAATCTATCAAATCCACCAGGATCCCATGCAGCGTGGGACTAAGGTCTTTAGCATTTCCACGGCTGACTTGCCGATGGGAATTGTCCAGTTGACCCTTTTTGACGACCGGAAAAATCCCCAGGCGGAGCGTTTGGTCTTCGTCAATGCGGACCGGCAGCTCGATATTCAGGTGCGGACGGACAAGGAAAAGTACCATC
>CALCCH010000253.1 GCA_937899855.1 uncultured Saprospirales bacterium
CCAGGCTTGCGTTATCTTCTCTTGTGGTATGGGGTTTCGTCTGGGCTCACTGCGTCCTTTGCGCCTGGTGCGCGGTCGTGATTGCTTCTCTGGTTCTCGGTCTAAAAAAAAGTCTTGGTTAAAAACTGTAAGTTACTATTCGTTTCCCTTGTTTGATGATTCAAAGTTAATACATTAATCCTTGTCACGCATACCCGAAAATCGGTAATTTAGATATTGCCTTTTGCGGTAATCATTGGGGAGGGCTTATCTTTGCGTTTCTACCAAACTACCGACCATGACACGCATCGGTTTACTTTCCGATACCCACAGTTTTTTAGACGAGCGCCTCTTCGAATTTTTTGAGGACTGCGACGAGATTTGGCACGCTGGCGATATCGGGGATCCCACCGTCGCCGACCAATTGGAGGCCGTTCGCCCCTTTCGAGCGGTGTACGGCAATATCGACGGGGGAGAGATTCGGGCGCGCTACCCGCTCGACGCTCGTTTCGACTGTGCGGGATTGCGGGTTTCGATGACCCACATCGGCGGCTATCCCAAGCGCTACGCCAAGCGGGTTCGGGAAAGCCTCCGGGAAGATTCCCAACCCCCCGAGCTTTTCTTCTCCGGGCATTCCCACATTCTCAAGGTGATGCCCGATCCTCAGTACCAACTGCTCCACATCAACCCCGGGGCCTGTGGTCACCACGGCTGGCACAAAGTCCGTACGGTAGTTCGTTTTGGCATCGCCGAGGGCCGACCACGGGACTTGGAGGTCATTGAGCTTGGTCCCCGCGGTCGACGCTCTTAGTTCGTATTTCCTACTCCCTACCCAATGGCCTGCTCCAAATCGGCGATGATGTCGGCGGGGTTTTCGATGCCTACCGAGAGTCGGACCAAACCATCGGTGATCCCGTTGCGCAGTCGGACCTCCTTGGCGACGTTGAGGTGCGAACTAGAAGCGGGGTGGACGACTAGGGTATCCACATCTCCCAGAGTGGGGGCAAGTGTACAAAAGCGGATGCGATTCATAAAGTCGATGCCGGCCTGGAGTCCCGCTCGGAGCTCAAAACTCAGCATTCCCCCGAAGCCGGACATCTGGCTTTTGGCCAGTTCGTGATCGGGGTGGGAGGGGAGGCCATTGTAATTGACCCGTTCGACGGCCGGGTGCTGCTCCAGGTATTCGGCGACCCGTTGGGCATTGCTACAGTGGCGATCCATGCGGAGTTCCAGGGTCTTGAGCCCGTTGTGCGTCAGCCAGGCATCAAAGGGATTACAATTGGTACCGGTGAGTTTCATGGCGGTCCACACTTTCTTCTGCATCAGTTCGACGTCCCGACCGATGACGATGCCGGCGGTGCTGTTGCCGTGGCCATTGAGGTACTTGGTGGTGGAATGAACGATAAAGTCGATGTCGTATCGAAAGGGTTGTTGGAGATAAGGCGTACAAAAGGTATTGTCGACGGCGGTGTGGCAGTGGTATTTTCGGGCCAGGGCACCCAGGGCGGCCAGGTCCACGCAGGCCATGGTG
>CALCCH010000254.1 GCA_937899855.1 uncultured Saprospirales bacterium
TTCTAAAGATGCCAAAGATGCGCCGAAGGATAATTTTCAGACACCCCCTAATACACCAGCCCCTCACTCCGCCCCACTGACCCCAATAAAAGACGGATTCCCATTCAAAGACACCCGCCGCCCCCGCCGCAAAGTCCCGTCCTCCAAGCGGCCCACTTCCCGACTGGCTTGGTAAAAAGCCCCGATTCCCCATTCGGCGGGAAAGGTGTACTCGGCGCTGGCCACCTCGGACTGATCGGTAGCGGTAATGGCCCACAAGACGTAGCGGTAGTCCCCCGCCGCATTGCGAAAGGCCGCCCCGTCTACTCCTTCGGGGAGCCCCAGCCCCGCCGTCCGCTCCGCATCGTAGCGAAAGCCCCGCAGCAGTTGGGCCGTATGGCGGTAGGTCCGTCCCGCCGTGGTAATTTGCTGCTGATAGGGAGGGACCCCCTCCAGTCGCTGGTACAAACCCATCAGGTCGTACTCGTTTTGTGCCGCCTCGTAATCCCGAACCTCCGCCATATTGTAGATGTGAAACTGCCGGATGCCATCCTGCTGCGCTGCCACCAAAGCCTTTACCAAAAAGTTGCTCTGCGCCTCTTCTTTGCCGATAATGTCGCCTTTGGCCTTGCGGGGAATGTTGCACTCCGTGATGAGGTATTCCTTCTCGGGGTAGTCCGTTCCGTCGTAACCGTACTGGGTCAGGACCTCCACAAAGGCTCCCTTGCGCGCCAGCATTCCCCGTACCGCCGCATCGGAATGACGTTCGTACACAAAGCCACCCACCGCATCCGACCACTCCCGGAGGCTGCCGTCGATGTGGGGGTAGGAGTGAAAGCTCATCAGGTCAAAATAAGCCCCGCCGCTGAGGGGGGAATCCTCGGTTACGCTGCCGTCTTCCGGGTTGTCCGTGTGGCGGAGCATGGCGTCCAAAAAACTGGGGTAACCCAGGCCCCCCACTGCGACGTGCGCTTCGGGGTCCAGCGTTTTGATGACCTCCCAGCTGATGCGCAGCAGTCGGTTGTAGTGATATACCGGCGCCCGCAGGGCATAGTCACAGGGGTCGGGATCGGCGGTCCACCAGTTGTCGGGAATATTGCGGGGGCGCCAAGCCCGGCCCGAATAATCAAAATCGGGTTCGTTCCAGACCTCCCAGATCTTGATGTAGTCCTTGTAGAGACTCACCATTCGGTAAAGGTAAAGGGCGTAGGGATTGTCGTCGTTGACGGGGGTACCGTTGGCGCCATCGTCCCAGATGGGGGTGTAGAGATTGGCGAAGAGGGCCGATTGGTGACCGGGGCAGTATTCTTTTTGCTCGCGTTGGGCGGGGGAGGGGTAACCGATAAAGGCCACCACGTCGCGCAGGCCCAGGTCGCGGTAACGGGCGAAGGCGTCGAGGCGGATTTCGTAGCCCCACTGCTCCAAAAAGTGGGCAAACAGCGCGGGCCGGATGGTACTTACCCCCGCTCCCGCGATACCCCGCTCGGGGATACCGATCGCGATTTCGGCCAGTTGCTCATCTCGCCAGGGCGGGTAATAGCCCATGTTGGCACCATAGCCAAAGTCCCCCGCAAAGGGCAGCACTCGCTCGTTGGCGGTATAATCGACTTGCGCCGCTACCGGTCGTAGGGCCAAGTAGCAGAGGAGTACCAAACTGGTGATCTTTTTCATGGGTGGGATGGACTAAACGATACCCTTTTCCTCCACCTCCATAATGGCGGCGACGTGGGCATCGGCAATTTTTTGCCGTACGGCATCTTTCATCAATTCCGCGCATTCGGCCTTGTTGTTGTAAAAACCGTTTTCGGTCAGGATGGCGGTCATTTTGGTATTGCGGAGGACGTAAAATTGCCGTGTGGCTTGGGATTTAATTTTGCGGTTGTTCCAGCCGGTTTCGGCAATTAGGTGCTTTTGAAATACCGCGGCGAGCTTGCGTCCGCTGCGGCTGTTGTGAAAAAACCAAGTTTCGATGCCCTTGATATTGGCACTGGCCCACTTGCCGGAACGCGCGGGAGCGGCATTGGCGTGGATGGAGACAAAGAGCTTGGGCAGATCGGAGCTCTTGTCGTTGGCGCGCTTGACCCGGCCTTCCAAGAAATTATCGGTATCCACTTCGGGCACCACGTTGAAGTACCGAACGCCCCGTTCGTCGAGGGCCGCCATGATGCGTTTGACGATGTCGCGGTTAAACTCGTATTCAAAGAATTGGCTACCGTCGGCCATTTTAGGGGAGCGTTTGCCCGCCGTTTGGGAGCCGTGCCCGTTGTCCAAACACCACATAAAGCGCGCTTGGTGACTGGCCGCGACGGGTTCGTTTTCGGTCGGTGTAAATCCACCCTCCGGCGTTGGCTCGGTCTCCGTAGTGGGGGTGTCTGGGAGGGACTCGCTGGGGAGGGGGGCACTACTGCTGCTGGCGGGAAGGTCCAGCACGGCGGGTTCATCGTGGATTACCACTACCGTATCCGGCTGGATTTCGGAGCCATCCTGCGGCTCCTCCGGGTCGATTTCGACGGCTTGGGCACTGGTGCGG
>CALCCH010000255.1 GCA_937899855.1 uncultured Saprospirales bacterium
TGCTGGGTGGCCTGCTGTACGGCGCTGTAAAATAGCCCCCCCCCGTTGAGATGCCAGCGGGGATGATTACAGCTGCGATCCTGCCCCTCGGTCGGCTCCCGTTTTTCGCCCGTAGCCAAGTCGAGCAAAAAGATCCGATTGCGATCCGCTTCGAAGCCCGCCCGGGCCATGCTGTTCCACACCAGGTAGCGACCGTCGGGGCTAAAGGCGGGTTCGAGATCGTAGCCGGGCATTCCCGCGGTAAGGTTGCGCGTTTGGGCGCTGGACAGATCGTACTCGTACAAATCGGCGTTGGTGCTGATGGCGTAGGCCTGACCGCGCAGTTTTTTACAGCTGTACACGATCTTTTGGCCATCCGGGCTCCAGGTGATTTGCTCCATTCCCACGAAAGGCTGGAGGGGGGTATCAAAGGCCTGCCGGAGAATGTTGACGGCGGATCCGGTGATCCCCGAGGAGTCGTAGGCAACGTAGAAAATATTGCGGTAGCGACCGTCCTCCCACTGCTTCCAGTGGCGGTACATCAGATCGTCGGTTACTTGGGCCCGGGCCAGGGGCAGATCGGGATGCTTTTGCAGTAGCGTACTGTCGTAGGCGACCTCCCGAACGAAGAGGAGGTGCCCCCCCTGGGGCGCCCAAGCGTAGGCTTCCATCGGCAGGTCGGCGTAGCGCTGTGGATTACTGCCATCGAGGTCCATTTGCCACAGCACCCCCGCCCGAAGAAAGGATATTTTATCCTGATCCGGCCGAAAACGCGCCTGGGACCAATCGCGAAGGCCATCGGTCAGCTTTTGCGTTTGGCCAAATTCTACGTTGACGGTGTACAGATCGGCTTGCGAGCTATTGGTCGCCAGGTTATAGTAGCGAACGCTGTACAGGGCCTGCTGCCCATCCGGCGAAACGTCTTCAAGGCTGACCCGACCCAGCTGCCAGAGCAACTCGGGTTGCAATACCTTGGGCTGGGCCGCCAGTAAGCCGACCCAAGTAGCTAGCAATAAGGAGCAAAAAAATGGTTTGAACATGAGGGAGTCAAGAAATGGTTAAGGCCAAAAGGTAAGTAAAATACCCCAGTTTTACCCCACCTCCTTCCCGACAGTCCGGGGATCCTTCAATCCACCACGAGAAATTTTTCCGTTCGGTGACGGCCCTCGTATTCGTAGTACAACCAGTACCAGCCGGGCGCCCAATCCCGAGTGGACAACGGCCCCTCGTTCCGCCAGCCCTCCCGAGCGTAGACCACCTGACCGGTCGCTCCGAATATCCGCAAGGTAGCTCCCATCTGATCGGGGCCGTTGATCCACAGCAGATCCTGGGTCGGATTGGGGTGGATGTCGAGCGACCAATCGGCGAGGGGAAGCTCACGGGTGGCCGTGTGCGGAAACATCCGATCGCAGGGGCTGACTTCCTGGTAGGCCAGGCTGCTATCGGAGTAGCACTGGAAGGCGGGGCAAACGCTGCCCCCGAGCGCCTTGATACCAAAAATACCAAAAAAGGCATTGTCCCCAATGGGACCCACCTTTTCGACAATGGCATCTCCATAGTACCAATGCATGACCTCGATGCCATCGTCTCGCCGGAAGGGTTTGGTATGATACGCCCGCAAACGCTGCCCCGAGAAGTCCACGGTGAATACGGAGTCTACCTCCACGTCAAAATAGGTGTCAAAATCTCCAACGACAAAAGCATTACCGTAGCCGTAATGCTGCAGGGCCGGAGCGACGGGAATGCGCAAAATGCTTCCGACCGTCGCCGTAAAGTCGTACAGGACGTGAAAGGAATCCCGCAGGTAAAGGTAGACCCGATCGTCATCGCTACTGACCAGTACACTGGCCTCGGGCATCACCCAAGTGCTGTCGCGACCGTAAAAGGTATATTCCAAAAGCCGACAGTCCCGCCCCGCTACGACGGTATCGCGGGTGGATTCAACGGAGTAGATGGTATTGGGCCAGGGCGAAATGTAGTGATTGGCGTACCACCACTGGGCCCCCACCGGGGCAAAGTCAATCTGAGCACTCAGTGGCGCACCAAGCCCGAAAAGCAACGAGAGCAAGAATAAGCTCAGGGGGAAGGTCTTAATTTTCATCTTACAAAATTTTGGTGAAACGTTGGGGTACGACAGGTCCCGTACCCTTAGGTTGTGTCTTATAAATGCTTTTGGAGGAAGGTGGTCCAGATTTTGGTTCTCGCCGAGCCTTATTCCGAGCCGAATAGCCAGAGCTATTGGGCTCAGAATAGGCGACGGAGAGGTTCTAAAGATGGATCAGATTCACCGATGGGTATTGGTAAGACACAACCCAAACTGGATTATTCACCATTGGCCGCTGGCCGAATATAAACAGAAGAGCGCCGCCAATTTAGCGGATGACGACAAAGCGCTGCGTTTGCCAGTCCTGTTCCCCCACCCGATAGCGCAACCAGTACAGGCCCGGCCCCCAGTCCCGCGTATCCAAGCCGTAGCGCGACTCCCGCACGCGCAACTGCTGTTGCAAACGGCCCCGCGCATCGTAGACCTCAAGGGCCAACTCGGCCCGACCGGAATTGGCGTCCCATTCTAGCCACAACCAATCGCGGGTGGGATTGGGAAAAATACGGAGGGGCATTTCCTCCGGCTGGTCAGTGGAGGTGGGATTACAGGCGGTGGTATTGATCCGCAGCGGATAAACCCTTTCGCAAGCCAGGCCACCGTAAAAAGAAAGCCGCCCCGCGTAAATCCCCGGACCGGCATAGGTGTTCGTGGGCGACCTAGCCGTGGTCGGAACGAAATTGCCATCCCCCATCACGTCGACTTCCCAGAGGTTCTCTCCCGCGTCCCCCGCCTCAATGTTCTCAATGTCAAAACGCAGCTCCAAGTCGCCACAGGTGTTAAACACCAGGGTATCGCCCCGCGACTCCGCCGGCGGATCAAACTGGGGCAAATTCCCGCCACAATCGGTGACCGTGAGCTGGAAGTCCCGACGGAGGGTAAAAACCAAATTGCCATTGCGGTATTTTTCGACGCAGAGTCCGTAATTGAAGGTCCCTGCAAAGGGGGGCGTCCCGCTCACTATCCCCGTTTGGGCATCGACCCGAATCTTGGGATCCCCACCGAGTGGTGCCGAACCGCTGTACAAGGAGCCCAAATACCGCACCGTATCAAAAGGAGGGGGACAAGCCGGATTGGGCGCCACCCCATCACAGGCCCGGGCATCCCCCGGTCGTTCGGGAGAGCCCCCCCGGGCCCCCCCCGCCCGGGGAGTGCAAAAAAAATAGCGCAGCTCGTCGCCGTCGGGATCGGTGGCCGAAAAATCCAGCGCTAGGGGTTGGTTGACGCAGGCGACGGCGGGAGGTAGGTCATCAAAAGCCGGGCCATCGATACAGGGCTCGTACACCTCCGGCCCCAGCTCCAAGCTGAGGGTCAGCCCCGTTTCCTCGGGCAGTTGAACGTTTTGCACCTCATTACTCCGACAGCACCGTTGGTAGACCACCACGTAGCGCTGGCCCGAACCGGTGGGCTCGATCAGCAAGGTGGTAAAATAATCCCCCTTCTGAACGCAGTAATCCGTAGGTAAAATGGTACAAGCATCCACCTCGGGAAAGTAACTTTCGATATCTACGGGCGGAGCGGCATCGGTACGCACCAATTCGTAATCCGCACCGTTTTGTCGGTAAATACTGATAACCGCGGGATCGTCAAAATTGGCCCCGCTGGAGGAGCAGTCGCGGTAAATGCGCAGCCGCACCTGGAGCAAATTCACGTCGAGGCATTCGTAGGTCACTTCCCCCCCCAGGATGTGGCGGGCGTCGAGGCTTGGGCCGAATAAAAGGGCGAGTAGGAGAACGAAGAGCAGTCTGGTTTTCATGAGCAGTGGGTATATTTTGGGCTAGGTTGTGTCTTACAAATGCTTTTGGAGGAAGGTGGCCCAGATTTTGGTTCTCGCCGAGCCTTATTCCGAGCCGAATAGCCAGAGCTATTTGGCTCGGAATAGGCGACGGAGAAGTCCTAAAGATGAGTCAGATTCACCGATGGGTATTGGTAAGACACGACCTAAGTTCGGTAAAATTTCGCAATGATTCCAGCCAGTTCCACTCCCCGGTCTTCCTGAATAAAATGCCCCGCGGGCAGGAGTTGGTGGGCCTGTCCCGCAGCACCCGGTACGTTTTTTTGGAAGACTTGCTCCATCCCCGCCATGATGGGATCCTCCGTTCCAAAGAGGGTCAGAAAGGGACGCTCCCAGGACCGCAGGACCCGCCAGGCTTCCCGATTGGGCAGGGCCTCGGGATCGCTTTCCTCCACGGGCACCAGACTGGGGAATACCCGCGCCGCCGCCTGGTAAGCCGCCGAGGGAAAAGGAGCATTGTAGGCCGCCACGACGGCTTCCGACAGTTCGCTCACCGTTCCCGAATTGATGATCCGACCGACGTCAAACCGGGGAGACTGCGCCGCAAAATCCCGCCATTTGCTAAAGGCGGGGGAAATCGTCCCCTTCCCCACTGGCAGGGTCGTATTGGCCGCCACGACGTGGGTATAGCGGTCGGGGCTTTCGGTCAGGAGTCGCAGGCCCAACAGGCCTCCCCAATCCTGTACAAAAAGGCGAATGCCCCGCAAATCAAGCGCATCGACCCATTCCCGGAGCCAGTCGAGGTGGCGGCGGTAGCTGTAGTCGCTTTGCTCGGCCAGCTTATCGGACTTGCCAAAGCCGATCAGGTCGGGGGCGAGGGTACGGTATCCTGCCGCCACCAGTACGGGAATCATCTTGCGATAGAGGTAGGACCAGGAAGGTTCGCCGTGGAGCAGCAGCACGGTGGGTGCGGAGGCTTCGCCCTCGTCGAGGTAGTGCAGTCGCAGGCCGTCGGAAAGCTCGTGGTAGTGGGGGGCAAAGGGATAGTCCGGCAGATCGGTAAAACGTTCGTCGGGGGTGCGGAGGATGGTGGGCATGAGCTGGGGGTTAGGTGAAAGGATACTGCTTTGGCGGACCCCAACGGCGGGGATAAAGCTAGGCCGAGCCGCTGAGAATGCCTAAAAATGGAGAAAAAGCGGGACAAATGGAAACTTGACAATGATTTTATTGTTAAAATAAATTAGATTTGTCTTTGTACAATTGGTTAACTCAACATCGCAATCCAGTCTACATGAGAAATATCGTCGGACAGACGCCCCGGGGCAAGGACTTTTTCCCCCGCGAACAGATCATCAAGAAAATCTATCGCCGCCTCGATGCGGGCAACCACGTCTACATCTCCGCTCCCCGCCGATCGGGCAAAACCGCGATCATGCGCTATTTGGAGGACAATCCCCGGGCGGGCTACGTCTTTTTGTACATCAGCGTCGAGGACATCGACGATACCGAAAAATACTTCGAACTGTTATCGGAAGAATTACTCGAGAGCTCGGCAGTTAGCCAATTGATCAAGGCCTCGGAAAAAGCGCAGAGCCTTTTCGCCCATTTTGCGGAGCACATCAAAAAAGTCAAAGTCTGGAACGTCGAGCTGGAAACCCAGCAACGGGAAAAGCCCAAGTACAGCCGCGTCTTCGAAGATTTGATGCGGCGGATGGATACCGACGAATTCCGCATCGTCCTGCTGATCGACGAATTCCCGGTGGCTCTCGAACGCATCGCCAAGGAACAGGGCGACGAAGCCGGGGTCGAATTCCTACACATCAACCGCAGCATCCGCCAGAGGGCCCAACGGGGCCTCCAGTTTATCTACACCGGATCGATCGGCTTGCCCAATATTGCGGGCAAGCTCAAGGCCACCGCCACCATCAACGACCTCAACATCATCGAGGTGCCCCCCCTCAGCCGGGAAGAAGGCAAGCAATTTACCCGCCAACTCCTCAAGACCTACGGCGTCCGCCATTCGCCCAAGACCATCGACTACATGCTGGACCAACTGCGCTGGTTGATGCCCTTTTTTATCCAACTCATCGTGCAGATGCTCATCGACGAATACGAATTGGAACCCCGCGTCATCAGCAAGGCGGACGTGGACCAAGTGATTGAAAAGGCGAGCAATCACCGCAACAACATTTATTTCGAAAGCTACTACAGCCGACTCGACAAATCCCTGACCCACACCGAGAGTACCCTGGCCAAAATCATCCTCTCCGAAATCGCCATCAAAGACCACATCCCCCTCGACCACTACGGCGACCAGCGGGAAGCCCAGAGCGTACTCGAAGTACTCGAATTCGATGGCTACATCAATTCCCAGGGGGGCAGCTACCGCTTCAACTCGCCCATCCTCCAACTGTGGTGGCGCAAGCACGCCAGCTAGCGCCCCCTCTAAAAAACACCCGCGATGAGCGCAGCCAAATGGAACGTACGACTGTACCACCCCCGGAGCCAAGACCGGGACCTCTTTCTGGAGCAGCCCCTCGCCCACGCCCCGGTCTTCCGGCGTTTGTGGCGGGACGTCCAAGAAGCCCCCATGAAGACCCCCGAGCAGCACCTCCTCATCGCCGGCCGTAGCGGAATGGGCAAGACCAGCCTCCTCCTCCGCCTGGCTTACCGAGTGGAGGAACCCTCGGAAAATACAGCCGGATTGGTCCCTCTACTCTTCAACGAAGCGGAGCACGGCATCCGTAAACTGTACCAACTTTGGGAACGCAGCTTGGACCTGCTCATCGAAAAAGTCCCCCTCTTTGCCTCCCTCACCGAGGAGCGCGCCCGCCTCTCCACCCGCCACCGCGAGGACGCCACCTACGAACGCGCCCTCCAACAACTGCTCGACCAGCAGCTCCGCATGGGCCGCCGCAAATTGCTCCTGCTGGTGGATAATTTTGACCGCCTACTCCCCAAATTCAGCCAAGCGGAACTGCACCGTCTGCGGAAGGTGCTGCAGACCTCCGCCGAGATTCGCCTCATCGCCAGCGCCGAAGCCGTCCCCCAAGCCTTTTACGATTACCAGCATCCCCTTTACGAGTTTTTTAAAGTCGAACAACTGAACCCACTCGCGACCGAAGCCACCCGAGCACTGCTCCGGAGCCTGGCCGAGCGGAGTGGCCGCCCCGGAATGGGGGCTCGGATCGCCGCCCAGGGACCCCGGATAGAAACCATTCGACGGCTCAGTGGTGGTGTACTGCGAAACTTGATTGCCCTCTTCAAACTCCACGCCGAAGATCGGAATGGCGATTCGGCCTTTGCCGATCTGGAGCAACTCCTGGACCAGTGGAGCCCCACCTACCAGGAACGGGTGGACCGGCTGCCCCCCGCCCAACAGGAGATCATCGCTCAAATTGCCCTACACTGGGACGCGATCCAAGTCGGAGAAATTGCCCGCGGGGGACGTTTGGCGAGTAAGGTGGTCTCGGCCCAATTGCAAACCCTGGTCAAAAACCGCTGGGTCGAAAAAATCACGACCGATACCAAAAACCACTTGTACCGTTTGCGCGAACGGTTTTTTAACCTCTGGTACCTGTGGCGCAATGGAGACGCCAAGGGGCGGTCCCGCTTGCGGGATCTGCTGGCCTTTACCGAGGCTTGGTGCGCCAGCGCCCCTCCCCCCAACCCGTCGGACCCGCACGCTCCACAGCGGGCCCACACCCTACTGGCCGAAGCCCTCAGCCTGGCCCCCCTCCAAGCCAAGCCCGAACCACGCCCCCTCCCATCTCCTCCCCCCCAACGCGCCTCCCTCGCCAGGCGGGAGCTCCAGGGCTTACTCCAGCGCCGCGCCTACCGCCAAGCCCTGCCCCTACTGCTCCAACAGCGCGACCAAAACCAATTGCTCCTCGGCCAAATCTACGCCGATGATCTCCGGGATTACGCCCGGGCCGAACGCTGCCTACGGGCCGCCACCATACCCGCAGCCCCGGAAGCACACAACCAACAGGGCATTTTGTACCAGTACCGCCTCCAACGACCCCTAGAAGCCGAGCAGCAGTTTTTACGCGCCGCCGAATACCGCCACCCCAGGGCCTGGTACAATTTGGGCCTGCTCTATCAAGTCGCTCAACGGGATTATCCCCGAGCGGTGGAGTACTTCCAACGGGCCCACGAGGCGGGCGACCGCGAGGCGGGCTGGAACCTGGCGGAGTTGTACATCCACCGGCTGGAGGAGCCCCAGCGGGCAGTGCCCCTCTACCGTGCAGCGGCGGAGGAAGGACAGCTCGACGCCTGGCGGAGCTTGGGGAGCTTGTACCACCGGTACTTGCGACGACCAACGGAGGCGACCCACTGTTTTAAAAGGGTGCTGGACCACTACCGGATTTACGGCCTGACGCTCGACGAACGACGGGCGGGTGGGGATTTGGACACCACCCTTTACTTGTCCCTGTTCTACCTGATGGCCCGGGGAGAATGGGACGCCCTGCGATCGTTTTGGGATTCGATCGAATCGCGCCAGGGGATCGATCGGCTCAAGCCGGTTTATTACGCGGGCCTGGCCTTGCAAAAGGAGCGTTTTGGCCGCGAGTATCAGCGCATGGGGGGCGAACTGGTGGAAACGGTGACCGAAATCCTGGAGACGATCGCGGCACTCCGGACGTGACTGCCCCACAGGGTAGCGGACCTCCCTCCGTAGAGCGGCTGCTCCCCATTCCCTCTCTCTACTAAGCCGATTTGACCTTCCCTTTCCGCGGAAAATACCACAGACAGAACACCAACCAGCCCGTCCCCAAGACGGCGGGGAGGATTTGATTGAGGGGTTCCCAGGTGGCAAAGACGGTCCCGAATCCCGCCGAGACGAGGGCGGTAAAGGCGCTGGTCATCCGGAAGATGTGGTCGTAGAGCCAAAAGCGGGGGCCAAAGGATAATTTTGGCCGGAAGTAGCGTAGCAAATCGAAGAGTAGGATGATGGAAAGGTACAAGAGGAGGTAATCGACCACCAGCTGATGCCAAAGGACATTGGCTACCGCCCGTTGCCAGAGAAAGCCCGCTAGGACCCCTAGCGTCAGGAGCATGATCCCCAGGTCGATCGTTTGCCAAGCGCTCTGTCGAATACGCAGCACCCGGTACCCCGTGTACGAAAGGTAGGCACTTTGGAGGGTCACCACGGTCAATAAGGGACGATCAATAAAAAAGAGCACCCCATTGAGGGCAGTGAGGATTACGATTCCCATGAGGAAAAGAAAAATTTGGCCCATTCGGCGGTGGAGTTTATCCCCCTTGGTGGAGGCGTAGGCGACGATGCCAATCAGCATGGCCAGACAACCCGCCAAGACGTGTACGATGATGTTGATTTGGTGAAGCATGGATCAATGATTTTGGGGCCAACATCGGTCCCCGGGCTGGGAGTCGCCAGGCTTTTTGGGTGGAAGGGTGGAATTATTCCGCGAAGGAGGACTTTTCGGGGGTGAAAAATCGCCCTACAGGCGGATCAGGGCCTTGATGGCCTCCGTGTAGCTGCTGCTACTGGTGATCTTGGTCCGGCGGCGATCTTTGAATTCGATGACGAAACGCCCCTTGAGGTGGGGCTGTACTTGGAGGATCTGCTGGGTGTTGATGAGGTACTTGCGGTGGACGCGCAAAAAGGAATCCCCGAGTTTCTCCTCCAATTTGCGGAGGGAGTAACTGCACAGGTATTTATTGCCCGCTTCGTCGTGGAGGAAGGCGTAGTTGTCGTAAGCCTCCAGGTACAGGATGGCCTCGATGGGAAAAAGGCGGATGGCTTCCCCTTGCCGGATGGGGACCTGTTGCAATTCCGCCGTAACGGGGGCGGGCTCGCGGGGCGCTTCGCTCGCTGGGGGCTCCGAATGGCTAGCTGCCGCCGCCCGGAGTTGGGTAAGGCGGAAGGTACTAAAACCCAAAATAACCGTCAGGATGGCGTTGAACCAGTGTCCGCCCCGCCAGACGCCCCATAGGAAATCGGTTTCCCCAAATAAAAAACGCCGAACCAGGCCTTCCACTTCCGTCCCCACCATGCCCAAAACCACAAAGCTGAGGGCCATGACCAGGTAATGAAGCCGCGCGCCCCACACCGCCCCCCAGGGCAGCAGGCTGTCGACAATCACAAAGGCACCCCCACCGATCACCAGGCTAATGATGACTTGTTGGACCATGCTTTGCCCCAGGGTGGGCCAGCCCCCCATTCCGTAAGTGGCCAGGCCCAGCCCCAATCCCACCAGTAGGATCCACAGCAGGTTTTCGCGGGCTCCCCGAAAATTTAATCGAAACGTTTTCACCCAACAAGTATAGTATAAAAATAAACAGCCGGCCAAAAATATTCCCTATCTTCCTCGGCAAAGAATTCCTGCCATGCACACGCTAGCCCGGGTCCACCTCGAATTTGACGAGCAACAGTTGGAACTAGAAATCGGCAAACGCCTCTCGGTCGACGCGCTCTACGTCGACTTCAACGTCCACCAAGAGGCCGGCGCCCAACGCATCCGCCTCACCATCCACCCCAAACGCGACCTCGTGCTCCACCGGGTGGAGTTGGTCTTTAAAGAGCCGTTCCGTACCGGGGACCAAATCTTTTGCAATGGCTTTCAATCTTGGTCGGAGAGTCGGGAATACGATTTTGAAGAAGGCATTCCTCCCCTGCGGCGACTGGCCCGCCCCTATCTCCGCTATTACGGTGATGAGTACCTCCCGGACGTCCAGCGCGGTCGGGGACGGTTGCACTCCTGGACCTATTCCTACCTCCGCCGGGGCCAGCACTTGGCCTTTATCGGCTCCCTCCTCGAAGCGACCGGCTTTACCCTGATCCAGTACGATCGGGCCGCCCAGCAAATCCGCATCCGCAAAGATTGTCGGGGGCTCCAGGTCAAACACTCCTACCCCACCTTCGACCTGCTGCTACTGGAGGGAATGGAGCAGGCGGTTTTTGACCGCTACTTTGAACTCTTGGAATGCCCGCCCCCCCGGGCACCGCGGGTAACGGGCTGGACGAGTTGGTACAACTACTACACCGATATCAACGAAGCCCTGCTCCTCGAAAACCTCGAAGCGCTGGCGGCCGCTCCCCACGATTTTGACATTTTCCAGATCGACGATGGCTACCAAACCTACGTCGGCGACTGGCTGTCGACCAAGCCCTCCTTTCCCCGTGGCATGGCTCCCCTGGCCCAACAAATCCGCCAACGGGGGCTCCAACCCGGCTTGTGGCTGGCCCCCTTCGTCTGCGATCCTCGCTCGGAGCTGTACCGCCAACACCCCGATTGGCTGCTGCGCGACCGGAGCGGCCAGCCCATCAAAGTGGGTTACAATCCGGCCTGGGGCGGCTGGTACTACGCCCTGGATTTTTACCAGCCCGGCGTACAGGAGTACCTGACCCGGGTATTTTACCAGGTCCTCGATCAGTGGGGCTACCAAATCGTAAAATTGGACTTCCTCTTTGCGGCTTGCATCCATCCCCCCGTGCAAAAAACGCGGGGCCAAGTGATGCACGAGGTCATGGCCTTTTTGCGCAGGTTGGTTGGCGATCGGTGGATCTTGGCCTGTGGGGTCCCCCTGGGCACCTGCTTTGGAATGGTGGAATATTGCCGGATCGGGGCCGACATCCACCTGCAGTGGGAGCATCGCTTTCTGCGCTTTCTACGGATGCGCGAACGCGTATCGACCATCGTAGCCCTGCGTACGGTCATCGGGCGGCGCCAACTCAACGGGCGGGCTTTCCACAACGATCCCGACGTTTTCCTCCTCCGCGAACACAACATCCAACTCAGTACCCCCCAACAGTACACCATCCTCCTCCTCAATACCCTATTGGGGCATTTGCTTTTTACCTCCGATAATTTGAGTAAATATTCCGAAGAGCAGTTGCTGGAGCTGGCGGAAGTTTTTCACTGGCGCAACGTAGCGGTACGGCGGGTCGACGCCCTGGGCGGGGATCGTTACCTCATTCATTTTAAGCGGGAAGCACAGGCCTACGTAGCTTGCTGTAACCTCAGCGGGCGGGCTGCCGCCATCCAAAGCGGTGCCTTGCGGGTGACGCTGGAAGCTTACGAGAGCTTGGTGCTCCGATCGACTTAGGAAAAAATCGACTTAGAAAAAAGGGAGGCCGTGCTTACTCCTGGCGGAGGGAAGTCAGGGGAACGGGCTGACGCATCAGCTTAACGGCGCGTTGGACGACCGGATCTTGTTCGTTCCAGATTGCAAAGAAGCCTTCGTCGCCAAAAAGATTGCGGCTCAAACGGGCTTTGATCAACAGGCGGATGGCCTCGTCCACCCGAGCCAGACTGGGGTCGGCAAAGGCGACGCCCTTATCGATGGCGTAGTCGACGAAGGCGCGGAAATCGCGATCGCTCAGGCGGAAGTTGCGTTGGTAAACGTTGAGGTCATCGTAAGCGCGGAGCGCCTCTTGTTGATCTTGGTAATAGCGGTAAACGTACTCGGGTAGGTACTGCCGGAGCCGCAGGTAATCATCGTTGAGCAACAGGGTATCGATGGGGATAAAAATATCGGGAGTGATACCGCCGCCGCCGTACACCACGCGGCCTTCGGAGGTGTAGTAGCGAGTGGTATCGTCCACGGCAATGCTATCGCGGCTCTGCAATTCGCCGGATTCAAAACGTTTGGCCAAGTCTTCGTCGTAGAGGCGATCGTCGCCGTAGCCCTTTTGGATCAGGCGATCGGAGGGGGTGTAGTAACGGGCCACGGTCAGCCGCAGGGCCGAGCCGTCCTTGAGGTTGTACTGCTCCTGGACCAGGCCCTTGCCAAAGGAACGTCGGCCGATGATGTACCCGCGGTCCCAATCCTGGATCGCACCGGCAATGATTTCACTGGCGGAGGCCGACCCTTCGTCGATCAGGACGGATACGTCACCAATGCGGAAGAAGGGGCGGCCGGTCGTTTCGTATTCGCTACGACGGACGCTACGCCCTTCGGTATACACCAGGACTTTGCCCTTTTCGGTAAACAACTGACTCAAGATATTGGTCGCCTCCTGAAGGTAGCCCCCGGGATTCTGCCGCAGGTCGATGATGAGGTTTTCCATCCCGTGCTGGTCGACGAGCGTTTCGAGTTGTTCCATAAATTCCTGGTAGGTGGTGGCGCTAAAGCGGCTGGTCTAGATGTAGCCGGTTTTGTAGTCAATCAAAT
>CALCCH010000256.1 GCA_937899855.1 uncultured Saprospirales bacterium
ACAGCTCGGTAAACGACGCTAAACCCCTCAGAACATTTAGCCGAATTTCGGTGTTTCACGCATAGATTTCGTAAATTTGTGTCCCGGTGGCTGGTTCAAAACGAGCCTACACCACACTAATGCTAAGTAATCAAGATGATTGAACTACCCATTGTCGAACGTAGAGAACCCAAGAAGCGCAAACCGGATTGGCTCCGCGTCAAACTACCGACCGGAGAGAATTTCAAAAAGGTAAGGCGGTTAGTCGATCAGTACCAACTCCATACCATCTGCCAAAGCGGCAACTGTCCCAATATGGGAGAGTGCTGGGGAGCGGGTACTGCCACCTTTATGATCCTTGGCAACACCTGTACGCGCTCTTGCTCCTTTTGTGCCGTAAAGACGGGCCGTCCGCCCGAATACGATGAAGATGAACCCCGGCGCGTAGCCGAAGCCATCCAGCTGATGCAGGTCAAACACGCCGTCATCACCTCCGTCAATCGCGACGAACGCAAGGACCGGGGTGCTGAAATATGGTATCAGACCGTGGCCCTCACCAAAGAACTCTCCCCCACGACCACCATCGAGACCCTCATCCCCGACGTACGCAGCAACTGGGAAGCCCTCGAACGCATGATCAGTGCCGACCAGGAAGTGGTATCGCACAATATGGAGACCGTCGAACGGCTCTACCGCAAGGTACGCCCCCAGGCCAAGTACAAACGCAGCCTGGAACAGATCCAACGCACCAAGGACTACGGCAAACGCACCAAGTCGGGGATTATGGTGGGTTTGGGAGAACGGGATGAAGAAGTCTACCAGATCATGGACGATCTCGTGGCCCACGGCTGTGATGTGCTCACCATCGGCCAGTACCTTCAACCGACGCGGATGCACCTCGAAGTCGCCTCTTTTGTCCGTCCCGAAAAATTTGCGGAGTATAAAGCGGTGGGGCTCTCCAAGGGCTTTGCCTTTGTCGAGAGTGGTCCCCTGGTACGTTCTTCCTACCACGCCGAGCGGCACCTCTAACTCCAATTCATTACTTCACTACGTGCTCCGTACTGGCTCGGTAGACCGCCACTGGCATTTACGTGGTGAAGGGTGTGGGCATTACCAATGCATGGCAGCGCGAATTTTGTAAAAGATGGCGGTATTCTCGTAGATGCCGCTGAACGCTTCCGCCCCCGGGCCGTAGGCAAACACGGGAATCATGGTAGCGGTGTGATAGTCCGTAGTGAAGGCCGTAGCCAGGCTGTCCATCCGGGCCGGCGGGACGATGGAGAAGCCCCCCGTCTCGTGGTCGGCCGTGGTGACGACCAGAGTATTGCCCTCTTTTTCCGCAAAATCCAGTACCATTCCCAGTACGCGATCGAATTCTTGCATCTCGCTAATGATGTACGATTCGTTGTTGGCGTGTCCTCCCCAGTCGATTTGTGATCCTTCCACCATCAGGAAAAACCCTTTTCCCGGTCGCTCCTCCAGGTGATCCATCGCCATTTGGGTCGCGAGGGGGAGGTAATCTCGCCCCTGGTTGACGGGTAGGGGGTCCGCATCGGAGGTGAAGTAGGCGTAATTGCGCTGGGGATCGGCGGGCGCTTCGTACAGCTCCTGCCGGAAATAATCCGAAACCAGGTAGCCCTTTTGTTGCAATTCTAGATAGAGGTTTCGATCGTCGCTTTCCCGGCGATCGAAGTATTTCTTACCCCCTCCGATAAAAAAGTCGATGTCCGTCCGCAGGAAGTCAGCGGCAATGGCCTCGTACATCTTCCGCTGCTTTTGGTGGGCGATGAAGGAGGCTGGGGTAGCGTGCACGATCGTCGAGGTAGCGACCAGCCCCGTGGCGTACCCCTTTTCCTCCGCCAGCTCCAGCAAGGTCGTACAAGCAAGCGTATCGGGAGTTACCCCAATGGCCCCGTTATAGGTTTTCTTTCCACAGGCAAAGGCCGTCGCCCCCGCCGCCGAATCGGTAATCAGCTGATCAAAAGCGTGCGATTTGTGTAGCCCCACGATGGGAAAGCGTTCAATTTGGAGCTTATTGCCACTGGCGTACATCCCCGCGGTGATTTGTCCAAGGCCCATTCCATCCCCAATCATCAGAATGACATTGCGCGGCTTTCTGACTTCGGGCTCGATCCGCGTCGTCACCGTATCGTAGCTCGTGGGTTGGTCCTCCGGTTGCTGTTGTATTTTACGGGTACAGGCAAAGACCAGTAGTACGATCGAGAACAGTAGAAGTAGCGATTGTTTCATGCGATAAATTTAAAGCAGATTCCGCATTGCCCCTCCTTTTCCCAGATTAATTTTTTGCAAACCCTTCCCACGCCCCTCCACCCTACACCGTCTTCCCGGATAGCATGGCGTATCGCTTACCCGGTAGCGGACGAATCACCCCCTTAAACTCCAAACCCAGCAAAAGAGCCGCCAACTGGCTACTGCCAATCTTGGCCTCCATCTGCAGCTGGTCGATATCGCTGACCTCCCGGTTACTCAGTACCCCCAAAATACACTGCTCTTCGCGACTGAGCTCGGGGAATAAACGCTGCTGTACCTGATGGGGAGCACTGCTGTCCCAACCCATCCCCACGGCTACATCGGCCACCGATTCAAACAGTTGGGCCCGGTGGCTTTTGATGAGTTGGTTACATCCCCGGCTCTGAGGGTCACCGACCCTTCCCGGTAGGGCAAAAACTTCCTTGTGGTAGTGATTGGCCAAATCAGCACTGATCATCGACCCCCCTTTTTCCGCAGTTTGGATCACGAGGAGGGCATCACACAGACCGGCGATGAGCCGATTCCGCATGGGAAAGTGCTCGCGCTCCGGGCCCGTTTGGCTGCTGTATTCCGTCAGTAAGCCCCCCTTTTCCAGCATCTGCTGCGCAACGCGACGGTGTTGCTGAGGATAAATCCGACCCAGTCCGTGCCCCAAGACCCCAATGGTGGGGATGCTGCTCTCCAAGCAGCGACGGTGTGCCGCAATATCGACGCCGTAGGCCAGGCCACTGATCACCTGGACATCGTAGTCCTGCAACTCGCCGATGAGCCGCTCGCAGGCTTGCAGCCCGTAGTCATTGGGGCGGCGCGTACCCACGACGGCTACCGTCCGGTAGTGATTGAGTGCGGCGGAACCACGGTAGTACAGGAGGATGGGACAATCCGGGTAGGGTTTGAGCCGAAAGGGGTAGGTATCGTCCAGAAAGAAATGGGTTTGGATGTGGTGCTGCTCAATAAAGCGCAGCTCCCGTTCCGCTTCGCGGTGGCCCGCGTCGTGTCGAATGTGGCGAGCGATGCGCTCCCCCACTCCGGGGATGGCTCGCAAATCCCGGGCGCTGGCCTTAAAGATTTCGCGAACGCCACCGCAGTAGCTGATGAGATTTTTGGCCAGACGGGGTCCGACACGTGGAATCTTGGTGAGGGCAATTTGGTAAAACAGCATATCCATTACAAAGGGGTTAAACGTAAACTTTTTCCGACTTCCAGCCGTAAAAATGAAAGAGACCCTAAGCTATCGCCAGAGCATTAGCCAGTAAATAGTAGGTCCTAAAAACCGCGTCTTTGTAAAGGATGGATTATCTTGGTCCGTAAATGTACCGCTCGGCGGGACTTTCGCCCCCCGTTTGCTCGCCCATTATCGGCTATTTTTCACAAAATCGCTACTATGAGTAAAAAAAGTACCCCCAGTAGTATGCGCTTCAAAGTAGAAGTGCTCGTGATTCTCGTTTTCTTTCTCAGCTTTATCATTTGGGCCGTCTCCCAGTGTAATACCTCCAGCCTCCTGGCCGAGTACAACGACCCCACCGAAGCCAGCGGGGACGAAGGCGGCGCCCTAGCCCCCCGCGACAGCAACCCGGAAGATCCCTACGGTACTCCCCTACCCCCCAATCCCAACGCCAGCATCGCGACAAACCCAGCGGCCGGTACACCCACCACTTCCAGTACCACCAATCCTAGCTCCTCCGCTCCCAACGAAAACCTGTCCAGGCTCTACGTCACCATCGACGGATTGAACCTAAGGACTGGACCTCACCTCGATAGTAGCATCATCACTAAGCTTTCCCTTTTTGAGGAGGTCTGGTTTATGAACGAAGTCACGGACTCTACGCAAAAGATTAGCCTCGGACTAGAAATCGCCGACGAACCCTGGGTAAAGATCAAACATAAAAAAGGGCGTGTCGGCTGGGTATACGGCGCTGGGGTCAACTATTATCGCAAAAGAAGGTTAGCCGAATAACGAATAAGTGCAAACCAATTGCCTATCTCAAAGCTGGTCAAGCCGCTAGTCAAGCCGCTAGTCAAGCCGCTAGTCAAGCCGCTAGTCAAGCCCCTGTAAGCTCGCCGCCTCCACAATCGCAATCAGCCGCTCCGCCAGCTTATCGTAAACGTCGGAATACCGCAACTCTTCCAAACCATTGGCCCAGGCCCGATAGTCATCCGCCGCCAACAACTGGCGCAACTGGGCAAAACGACCACTCGTGAGGTACAGGCTATGGTCCCGAAAGCTAGACCAAGCATTTTCGTAATGCCGGTAGCAAGCATCGTTGTAGGAGCTGCTATCCACCCACAACAGGCTGGTACAGGGAATCCCAAAATGATTGTTGCCCCGCCGGGCCAAATCCCGCTGGCCATAGCTGCTGTGCAGTACCGCATTGGCCAGAATGATACTGGCGGGAATCCCGTACTTTTTGCTCTCACTCACCGCCACGTGCCCAAAGCGCTTTAGGTATTTTTCCCGAGTAGCCGCATCGATCGTCGCCAACTCGGCCCGGGCACTCTCCTCGGGACTTGCGGAACCCAAAATCGGCAACTCGATGCCCGAACTGTAGGAAGAAGCGGGGCTCGTCATCGCGCTGGACCGCCCCTTTTTCTGGGTCAGTAGTGGATCTTTTTTGGTCGCTCCGGCTTCCGCCGGCGCTCCTTCCGATTCCGAAGGGGCGGGCTGCTCGATGCGATTGGGACTGTTGATATTGAATTGAAAACTGAGGTCTTTGCGCAAAAACACAAAAACCAACATGCCCAGAAGGGCCAGTTTAAACCAGTTGAGCCGGAGGTAGGAGCCCACTTGGGAGCGGTACGACTGCTTTTCCATTGTTCTAAATTTGGTGCTTAACTAATTACTTGTTCCTCAATAGGCTCTCCGTATATCCGATAGCAACAAATCTAAAACAAAAAGTTTTTAAAAACAATCGAAAGTAAAATAATTTTAAACAAAAAGTTTATTTTCGCTACTGAGCAGCGCGATTGTAAAACTCCTGGGCCCGGCCGCCATCTCCCGCCGATTCGTACATCTGCCCCGTCAGACGCAGCAAACGCGAATCATTGGGCGCATATCCCAGGCCATAGGTCAGCCACTGCTGGGCCGAATTGAGCCGACCCGCCGCCAGAAACTCCTGCCCCAAATCCGCACACCAGTTGACCACCATCCCCACTGGGATCTGACCCCGCCCCTTGAGGTAATCCATGTAAGTACGCACAAAGGGTAGACTGCTTCGAATCAGCAGCAAGGACCGAAACTCGGCCAGCAGCTTTTCGTGGTTCTGGTCTTTTTTGTGGTACTCCGCCACGATGCCACTCTTCATCGTCAGGGCCGAGCCGTAGTTGGGTACGATTTCCAGAGCACGATTCATGTAAGCACTGACCTCATCGAGCAATTCGGCCCGGCGCTTGTTGTCGCTCTCCTCCTTGTAGAGGTTGAAGAGGGCCGTTCCCATAAAACAATTGGCGCGCGCGCTGTTTTTAGACACTTGAATCGCCGCGCGGTTGAGACTCAGAGTGTCCTTCCAGGCGGGCACTCGCGT
The DNA here is from genome assembly GCA_937899855.1 of uncultured Saprospirales bacterium. GTDB lineage: Bacteria > Bacteroidota > Bacteroidia > Chitinophagales > Saprospiraceae > CALLVY01. The sequence continues at coordinate 5,772 of CALCCH010000256.1, forward strand.
AATCGTTTTTCCGATGTAGCCCATGGTCAACAGCCCCAGTAGCCCGTAGCCCACGATCTCAAACTTGGCCCGGGGCAGGTACTCCATCAGCAGCCAGGCCACCAAAATGCAAAAACCCAGCGAGGAGAGGTACACAAAGCGTTCGTTCATAAAAGTACCCACCGTAAAGGGGATATTGGAAACGATGCTCAGGGTGATGAAGTAAAACAAAATGCCGTAGGCCGGTACGCTTTTTTTCATTGCCCCCCACAATGCGTAAGCCCCGAGCGCCAGGTGTAGCAGTAGGGATGCGATGGCCCGCCAGTCGGCAAAGGTCTGTACCGGAACGTGGTAGGGATAGTAGTCGTGGGTCAGGGGGTGGGGAAACACCAGGAGTTTGAGGTACTGCCCCAGGGTGTAGAAAACGGTGGCAAAGCGTTCTCCCGTGATCAGGCCGTAAAAGGGATTGTTCATGATGTCCGTGATCTCCCGGCCGGGATCGAGAAAGAAGCCAATCGCTTGGGTGCGCAACACCAGATAGACCACCCCGGTCAGCAAAAGCGCTCCCGTGGCCAACCCCATCTTGCGGTAATCCGTACGGGTAAAACAGTAGGCCGTCAGCGGGACGATGGCGATAAAGGTCAGGGCGTTTTCCTTGGCCAGCAGACCGAGGAAAAAACTGAGGACCGACAGGGCCAGGTAGCCAAAATGATTTTTTTGGAAGTAAGCCAGGGCAAAGTACAGGGCACCCAGCGCGCCCAGCATGGCCAGAATCTCGTCGCGGCCCTTGATGTTGGCCACCACCTCGGTATGGATGGGATGCACGATAAACAGCAATGTCCCCACAAAGGCAATGCCCCAGTACCAGGGCCGGCCCGCCGGCAGGGGAAACAACAAACTCAGAATCCGAATCAACAACATTCCGGTCAAACCGTAGAGCAGGATATTGCCCCAGTGCCCCACGGCCGGATTGCCCTCGTACACCGTCTGCCCCTGGGTGTTGGTAACCGCGCGTTTGGTCAGGGCGTACTCCGCCGCAAAGGTGGCAATCGACAGGGGACGGTAGCGCCCTCCCTCGATCAGGTCGCGCTGCTCGCCAAAATATCCGGTAAAACTCTCCGTGGTAAAAATCTCGGGAATGCCCGCAAAGCCCTTTTTGACAAAATTGTTTTCGGAGTAAACGATCTTGTCGTCGAGTACAAATTCGTACTGTACCGTCGAGAGGTAGAGCCCTACCGCCAATACGAAGAGAAAGGCAGCGGGTAACCAGTAGCGCGACCAAAAATGGGGCTCAAAGACCAGGCCCGCGTCGGCCGCCGGCGGGGCGGAACGGGGCTTGCTACGGGACGGGGAAGGGGATTTGGACGACTTGTTCACTTTGGATTTCTTTTGTTTGGCCATCGGTTTGCAGGTTGAAAAACTCCTGCAAGATGAAAAATTATTATTTGTTTTGCAACTATATGCTTCAGCCCGCCTAAAAACTGTATTTCACCCGTAAAAAGCCCGCCTGTACGGGACTCGCGTAGCCCTGACTTTCCTGGCTAAAGGTGAGCTGCCCGGTGAGCGTCAGGTCCCAATTAGCGGCGATGGAGTAGTTGAAATTGGGATTGAGGAAAAGGGCGTGGGCATCGCCGGGGCTGTAGATCAAGGACAAGCTCAGGTTTAGCAGCGGGGTGACCGCCTGACTGGCCTGGGTAAAAATCGCCCATTGGTACGGGTAGAGGTTTTTGGCGGATAGCTCGAAGGAAAACAAATCGTCTGCGCCGCCGCCGAGGGTGCCGTTGGAATTGAATAAAAAGCCCAGGCTGGTAAATAGTCCGTTCTTGAAGGAGTAGTCCAAGCCCAGGGTCGCGCTAAAGCTGTTGCCGATCGAGTCGACCAGGGAGTGAAAATAACTCCATTCCCCCTTAAAGCTCGCCTCCTTAATATTGCCCGCCCAGCCTCCTCCCAGCACCAGATCGCGCTCTACGATGCCGGCCAGCACCTGAAAGTCGTAACTCCATTTGTTCCACTTCAACAAACCCGCCGCCACGGCTGCTTCCCAGTCGTCAAAGGCCTTCACCGCCAGCTCCACACTCGACGCAAAACCGGTGTAGTAGCGCAGCCGTAGCGCATCGCTCCCCGGTCGCTCCTCGTAATCAAAATCGGTAAAGGCAAAGGCGTTAAAAATATCGTTGGGGTTCCACACGGTGCTGATGCCCCAGTTGACCCGCTGGCGCCCCAAACGAATTTCCCAATTGTTGTGCAAATACTCCAGGTACCAACGGTCGATGATCGTATGCATGACCAGGGAACTGCGATTGATGAGCACGGTCGACAAATCCGCCACGTCGTTGACCGTTGCTTCCACCTGTTCGGCGTAGCGGGGGTTTTGCTTGACCAATTCGCCGTAGAAAATGCGCGTCCGCAAATCGGTTCGCAGTTGCCAACGCTCCCCCAGTACCCAACGCGAATTGAGCCGCTGGTGGAGCAGGTTGTCGGTGAGCAGGGTATCCCCCCGGGGGCTTTGCAGACCAATGACCGTTTGCAGGCTCTTGACGTAGCCAGTGAGAAAAAAGCGTTGGGGTTTTTCCTCGGTATCCTGCGCTCCGGCTCTCCCCCCGGTAAGTAGGACCAGCAGGACGACCATTCCCAGGTGCCACGGTGTACGCATCGAAAGTAGCTTTTTAAACATGGTGAGTTTATCGCGTTTCATCAGAACTGATTCGCCCGTCCACCAGCTGTACCACCCGCCGCGCCCGGTCGATGACGCGTTGGTCGTGGGTCGAAAAGACGAAGGTAATGTTCTCCTCCCGGTTGAGGGCGGCCATGATGTCCAACAGGTTGGCCGTTGATTCGGAATCGAGATTGGCCGTGGGTTCGTCGGCCAGTACGAAGGTGGGTTTGGGAGCCAGGGCCCGGGCCACCGCTACGCGTTGCTGTTGGCCTCCGGAGAGCTCGGAGGGGCGCTTGTCGATCTTATCTTCCAGCCCGACGGAGCGCAGGAGCTCCAGCGTCCGCCGTTCGCGTTCGGCCTTGGAGCGATTCTGGAGCAGCATCACGAACTCCACGTTCTCGCGGGCGGTCAACACGGGAATGAGGTTGTAGGCTTGGAATACAAAACCGATGTTGTTTTTTCGAAAGTTGATCAATTGGTTATCGGACAATTGGGAGATGTCTTTCCCCCCCACGGCGATCTGGCCCTCGGTGGGGCGATCCAATCCGCCGATGATGTTGAGCAGGGTGGTCTTTCCCGAACCGGACGGACCGACGATGGCGGTAAACTCGCCTTCCTCAATCTCGAGGTCGACTCCATTGAGCGCGTGTACGGGAATTTTGTGGGGATTGTAAACTTTGGACAATTGATTGGCGGCTATAACTTTCATGATGTTGAGTTTTGGACGGATAAAGGGAATGGGTACGGACTTTAGACCTTGCGTACGGCTTCTACCGGTCGTAGGCGAATCGCTTTAAAGGCCGGGTACAAGGAGGCCAGGACGGTGGTGATGAATACGGACAGGGCCAGTTGGACGTAGAGGCCAGAATCGAGGGTGGGACGGATGATGGTGGACATGCCAAACTGTTCCAGGCCCTGGGAATAGGAGGTCAGGTCGATGCCCACTGCTGTGAGCCGTTGTACGCTCATCCATCCCAGCGACATCCGCTCCGTGGCAGATTAGACTCCGAGCAACAGCGTCTCCAGTACGATCATCGCAAAGACCCGGAATTTATTCATTCCCACCGACATCAGTACGCCCAGTTCGCGGGTGCGTTCCAGTACCGCCATCAGCATCGTGTTGATGATGCCAAAGATGAGGGCGAGCATAAAGATGATGACGAAGATGGTAAAACTGGTACCCAGCTGGGTTTCGTAGAGTCGGATGTCGGGCGACAATTCCCAGTAGCCCTCCACTTGGGTCTCGGGATAAGCCGTGCGCAGATCGGCCACCACCGGATCGACCTGATTGGCATCTTTGAGGTAGACGGCAATTTCGTGGGCGGCATCGGGCTGGCCGAGTAGGCGGTTGAGGTCGCCCCGGCGTACGAAGACACTGCCTTCATCCCGCCGCTTGTTCCCACTATCGATCAGGCCCACGATGCGAAAGGCACCCGCCGTAATCTCCCCATCCAAGCGCTGGAATTGTAGGACGATCTTTTTGCGCAACTTGAGCCCCAATTTTTCCGCCAGATCCCGCCCCATCAAGACCTGGTTTTTTCCCTTGCCAAAATAATTGCCCGCCGCCACCTGCTGGTCGCTCTCCGTCAGTTGGGCTTCGGACGCCGCTTCCACCCCCCGGATCACCACGCCCCGCGTTCCCTTGGGGGCAACGAGCATGCCGTTGACGATGGTCCGCAAAGACGCGTGTTCCACCACTTCCCGCTGCTGAATCGCCGCCAGACGGGCCTCCGCCTCGGGCAGGACGGCCGTCACTTCCTGATCCTCGTCGACAAAAACGGGATGGTGGATTTGCAGGTGCGACGTTTCCATCCGAATGGCATTGTTGACGTAACCCGTCACCATTCCCGAGGAAAAGCTAAGTAGGGTAATGATCGCCCAGGTCCCCACCGTGATGGAACCCATGACGACCAGACTGCGAAGGGGATTGCGCCAGATATTGCGCCAGGATATTTTAAACAACATGTCAATTGGTTTTTAAGGCGTACACATTCCTAGGCCCGCATGGCTTCCACGGGACGCAAACGGATAATTTTGATCAAGGGATAAAGGGCCAGCAAGCTCGTGGCGATAAAAATAATGAGTGCCTGTCGGAGGAAGATCGACCATTCGAAGGCGCCCTGAAAAACGGGTTCGATGCCAAATTTGTGATAGGTCTCCACCGCCTCCTCTCCAAACACCGCCATGTCGATCGGATTGGTGGCCAGGTAGTGGACCAGGGGGATACTCAGTAGAATGCCCAGTACGCTGCCCAGTACACCCAGCAGGACCGTCTCCAACCAGACGGTACCAAAGAGCCTAGCCCGGCCCATGCCAATGGCGGTGAGTACCCCAAATTCGTATTCCCGCTCCTTGGTCATCATCAGGATGGTCCCAAAAATGCCGAAGATGATGATGAGGTAAAGCAGGCCCATCACAAAGGCATTGCCCGCCTGATCCAGCTGCCGCGCCTCCAACAATTCAGGGATCAATTCTTCCCAACTCTTGACCTCGTACTCCTCCGGGGGCAATTGCTGGTTGATGGCCAGCACCGCCCGGGGCGCATCACGGCGGTTGGCGATTTTCATCGTCAGCGAGGTCACGCGATTTTCGGCACCGTAAAACTGCTGCGCCGCGGCGAGGGGCAGGTAGACCATGCGTTTGTTGAGATCGGGTAAGCCGTAGTGCAAAAAGCCAACGATGGGATACTTCGCCGCAGCGTTGACCCCGTGATAGCCCTGGCTGATGATCACCAGCGTGTCGCCCAAGGTC
>CALCCH010000257.1 GCA_937899855.1 uncultured Saprospirales bacterium
CTGCCACTTCTTCAGCTACCATTTTCTCCAAGAAGCAATCAAAGAAATACCTCGGAAAGAAAATACCGTCTACGACCTGCTCTTCGGCTACGAAGCGCCACTATCCAAACATTATCGTGGTGATCCATTCTTTTCGCCGGCTCGGTAGTGATTCCTAAAACTAGGCTGTGATGACCACAACCAATCTAAAAATACGAATTGCCTCGGGGTAAATTTACCGATTGCCCACCTTCCCCTACCATACAGAATAAAAATGACTACCTTCACAAAATGAGCAAAAGACTGCCGAACATTGAATATTCCAACTGGATAAAAAGCCTAAAGATCAAAATTCAGAAGGCACAAAATAAGGTTACCTTCTCCATCAATTCCCAGCTATTGGAACTGTACTGGGAGTTGGGTCGGGAACTGGCATTGCGACAAAAAACAACGAATTGGGGGAGCAATTACATGGACCTAACGGCTAAATAATTACGTACTTCGTTTCCCCAAATCAAAGGCTTTTCGCGGCGAAATTTACATGCGATGAGGCAATGGTACTTGTTTTACTCACAAGAGAGTGAATTTGTGCCACGCGGTGTGGCACAAATTCCCTGGGGTCACAATAGGTTAATCATATCCAAGGTAAAAGATTTGCAGGAAGCTAATTTTTACGTGGCTGAAGTAATTAGAAATGGTTGGGACAGAGACACACTGGAAATACAAATTGGAAATGATTTGTATCAGAAGTTGGGGAAAGCAGTCACTAATTTCGATACTACCCTTCCCGAGGAGCAGTCAAAATTGGCAAAGCAGCGATTGAAAGATCACACAGATCCTACTGAAGATGAGTAACACTGGCCAACCAATCGATCGCCCTAACGTACTCACCTGAATACATACACCGATCACCCCCTCGCCAAAGCCGCAATACAATCCTCCCGCACTTTCCAAACCTCCGCAAAAGACCGGTCCAAACCCTCCTCAGCTATCCAACGCGTTACGTAAGCCTGATGAAATTCCACCTTAAAGGTACCGACTTGCTCGGGTTCGATGAGTTGCTCCTCCAGCAAGTCGGGTAGGATCTTTTGCAAGTCCGAATGAGGATTGGTCAAATCCAACCGCTTGCCGTGGACGCGGAGGTAACAGTGCGCCTCGGGGATGTACGCCAAGCCATTGTTGCTCAATACCCTTCCAATCCCCGGCGTATTCGCCTCGGACATCTTGTACATCCCCATAATGAGCTCCACCCCGCCGATTTGATTGCGATCCGCCACCTGTTTGATCAAGGCATGTTTTGAACTACAAGTCCCTTTGTCCTCGCTGACCACCAAGCCAAAATCCGTTCTACTCGAATTCCTCCCGTACGGAATTGCCCTGACGTGTTTCAAAAACTGATCCCAGCTATCCACGCCCTTATCCACCACCAACTGAGTGACCGCATCCCGCGACCGCAAGGGCACTTCCTCCCGACACAATACCACCCCAAAATTATCCGGGTCCCGCAACTCCACCCCGTGGGCTTGCCAATACGGATTCCTGGACGGAACGGTTTTAATCCCCAAACGCTCCGCATCCCTCCGGATGGCATTCCACCCTTCCTCCGAGCTCAAGTAAAACACCAACAAATCGTCTTGATCGGGATGGTGCTCAGCCGGGGCCTCCGATTCCGTAAACTCCAAGTGCCAATCAAAATGGGGAAATCCCAAAAATACGCCATTGTACCCAGAGTGATTTTCAAAACGCCCCAACTCCTCCAAGCCAAGCACCGCCGTGTAAAACTCGGTAAGCACCGCCAAATCATTGGTGTGTCTTGCATGTCTAAATTTCATAACGGTTCTTTTTGATTAAAAGATAGCTTCACACTTCCCAAGTCCCAACCCCCTCGAAGCGCTCCACCTCCTCGAAGTGCCCACTCGTCCTCTGCGCTCCTTTGCGCTCCTCCGTGCCCTCTGCGTCCAAAACTCGAAGCGTTCCTCCCCCCTCACCCACTTAGGCTCCGGAGGAAAACAGCTTTCCCTCCCAATGGTTTTCCCCGGAGTCCGCGACCAATGGGATGACGAGAAATGATATCCAGTAAGGTACTCGACGGATTTCACCCCAACAATACACCAACACCCGCTAAAAAACCTTATCTTGTCATAAGACCACACCAACACAAGTAGGAAAACCATCCGCCATGAAAACATTCAAACTCACCATCTTCTACATTCACCTCATCTACCTCAACCTCTTCCTGGTGGGTCTTTTCTCCGGCTTTACCATGCTGGCTTTTGTGGGGTCAAGCACTTCCCTCTTCCTCCTCTTGCCCTTTCCCATCGGCATTTTTCTCTCCCTCCACAGCCTCCTCACCGGCCGCCACATCGACAGTGGCTGGGAAAGAATCCTCACCCTCCTGCCCCTCTTCAACCTCCTGCTACTACTCTTGCTCGCCGCCCTGCCTTACTTCCGCTGAGCTCCGGCTTCAAAGCCCGCTCGGGCCACCTCCATCACCGTTTGACTACTGACCTTACTCTCCACCCAAGTTAGGGTATCCAAATAGAGAAAGGCGCGTTTTTCAAAACGGTCGCGACTGATCTTTTTCAGGTTCCGCTGAAAGGTACGAAAGGCGGTGGGATGCTCACTGGGTACCTTGTTGATGATTGTGCGGAGGAAGCGGAGGGTCTCCTGCTGGGCCTGGTTGAGCTCCTTCATCTTTTCCAGGAAGCGCTGGGTAGAATCGGCCAAATAGGGCAGCAGCTCGTAATGACCCAACTCGAAGTGACAGATCAGCAGGAGCAGACGGGCGTAACACTGGATGTCCTCCCGCAGGTGCCCCGCCTTGACGTCGATGATGTCGTTGAGGTAGTCGAGTGCGGTCTCGGGATCGCCGCTGGCAAAATAGAGGTAGGCGATTTTAAAGTAGAACACCATCACGCGGTGCAGGTCGAGTATTTGCTGATAGCGACGGATATTTTGCCGAAAGCCCGGGACGAGTTGCAAGCCCTCGGTAAAGGAACCTTCGAGATAGTGTTTGGTGATCCGAGCGGTAGCCAGGTAGATAAAGGCAATGGTTTAGGAAATTTCTGTGGGAGCGGCTGCCTTGTTGGTCACGAATTGCTCTAAGCGATCGAGGTAGCCGATAAAGC
>CALCCH010000258.1 GCA_937899855.1 uncultured Saprospirales bacterium
GGCCTGGGCCTCAAAAGCATCGAGAGCCGCGCCAACTTCCTGGCCGCCGAGATGCGGGTCAAAAGTGCACCTACGGCCGGATTTCTCTTTCAACTCGAAGCCCCCGTCCAATTTACCAATGACTAAAACCCCATCGCTATGAATCCCCGCCCCACCATCAAACTGGCCATCGCCGACGACCAAAAGCTCTTTCTCAAGGGCCTCAAATTTATCGTCGCCGAATTCGATAATATCGACCTGATCCTCGAAGCGGAAAATGGCAAAGAACTCTTGCAAAAACTGGAGACCATCCGCCCCGATGTCATCCTGATGGACCTAAAGATGCCCGAAATGGACGGTATCGAGGCCACCGAAATCCTCAAGGCCCGCGACCCCGACCTCAAAATCATCCTCCTGACCATGTACAACGAAGAACGCCTCATTGCGCACATGATGAAAATCGGCGCCAATGGCTACCTGCTCAAGGACGAGGAACCCGAGGTCCTGCGCGAGGCGATCGAATCGGTGGTGGAGCGCGGTTTCTTTTTTAACGAATACGTCTCCAAAGCATTGGTCAAAGGACTGCGGATGAAGGGGCGTCCCGAACTGCCCAGTTCGGGCAGGGGATCCGAAGCCAAACTCACCCGCCGTGAAAAGGAGGTACTCGAACTCATTTGCCAGGAAAAAACCAATGGTCAGATCGCTCAACAGCTCTTCCTTAGCCAGCGCACGGTAGAGGGGCACCGTCGGAAGCTCATCGAAAAAACGGGGGTCAAAAACACCGCCGGACTCGTCATCTACGCCTACCGCAATGGGTTGGTGGGCATGCTCTAAACACTTTCCAACCCGCATTGCTGGCGCAACCATTCCCGCTCCTCGGCTTCCAGGCGAGGCGCCAATTGTGCGTAGACCTCCCGGTGATAGGCCTCCAACCACTGTTTTTCCACCGACGTCAGTAGCTCCCATTCGATGAGTTGTTGGTCGATGGGGAAAAGGGTTAGGGTTTCAAATTTTAGGAAGCGGCCGTAGTCCGTTTGCGCAGCTTCCACGCACAGCACCAAATTTTCGATGCGAATGCCGTAATCACCGGTCTGATAGTAACCCGGTTCGTTGGAGGTAAACATGCCAGGCTCCAGTACGGTCGCGGCCTTGCCCGTGGCTCCCGATCCAAAGGCCTGGGGCCCTTCGTGGACGTTGAGGAAAAAGCCGACGCCGTGTCCCGTACCGTGTCCGTAATTGAGGCCTTGCTCCCAGAGCGCCTGCCGAGCCAGTACTTCCAGCTGATTGCCCCGCGTACCGTGGGGAAAGTGAACGCGTGCCAGTCCGATGTGTCCCTTGAGGACGAGGGTAAAATGACGCTTCTGCTCGGCCGTTGCCCTTCCCAAGGCCGTCGTTCGGGTAATGTCGGTAGTGCCCTGGAGGTACTGCCCCCCCGAGTCGAGTAGCAGGATGCCTTCGGGCTGAAGGTCAGCGCATTGCTCGGGCAGGGGACGGTAGTGGACGATGGCGCCGTTGGCACCGTAGCCGACGATGGCCGAAAAACTTTCGCCGTAGTAGTCGCCCTGGGCCCGTCGGAAAGCATCGAGTTGCTGCGCCACGGCGACTTCGCTGATGGGCCCTTCGGCCAGGCGTCCCTCTAGCCAGCGGTACAACCGCGTAAGCGCCACCCCATCCTTGCGCATCGCCTCTCGGATGTGCTGAACCTCCGTTTCGTTTTTGATCGCCCGTAGGAGGATGGAAGGGGCTTCCCCCCTTACGACCTGCTCTTCTTCCAGGGTCGCATACAGGGCAATACTCGTACCGCGGGGATCGAGTAGTACGCGCGCCGTAGTGGGTAATTGAGTTAAAAAATCCTTCAATCCATCGTAAGGCTGGAGGTGAATCCCATCCGCCCGTAGCTGGGTCCGCAATTCGGGGCTGATTTTTTGGGAGTCGATAAAAAGCTGGTGTTGCTGGGGGCCAATCAGCAGGTAGGCAATGCTGACGGGGTTGTAGTCGATATCGGAGGAGCGGAGGTTGAGGATCCAACAGAGGTCGGCCAGATCGGCGACGAGGTGGTAATCGCAGTTTTGTTCTTCCACCTTACGGCTGACCACCGCGAGCTTGTCCGCTCGGCTCTGGCCCGTGACGGTCAGGGGGAGTTCGAAGACCTCGGCCCGGGGTAGGGCGGGGCGATCGGCCCACACGGTGTCGATTAGGTCCAGGTCGCTGTGTACCTCAATGTTTTGTTGGTGGAGGGTACGGTGTAACGCGCGGATTTGGGCGACGGAAAAGAGCCAACCGTCCAGTCCGATCGTACTGCCCTCGGGGAGGGTATCCCGCAGCCAGTCGAGGTATTCGGGGGTGTGGGGAACTTTGAGTTTGTGGAGGACCACTTCGCTGGTGGCGAGCTCTTGTTCGGCCTGGATGAAGTAGCGGGAGTCGGTCCAGAGTCCGGCGTGATCGGGGGTAACGATAACCAGTCCGGTCGAGCCGGTAAAGCCGGAGATCCACTCCCGGGATTTCCAGTGGCTAGCCACGTATTCGCTTTGGTGGGGGTCGCTACTGGGGATGAGGTAGGCGGCGAGCTTGTGGCGCTGGAGCTCCCGGCGCAGGGCGGCGATGCGGTCGTTGATACTCATAGGAACGCAAGAGTTTTAGGGTAAAAAGTAGATTTTGCGGAATCGTGTCACGAATCGTTCTGTTTTTCTGCTTGGGAAATGTGACGGATTTGTGGAAAAAAAGGGGATGAGTACGAATACATTCACTAAACATACGTTTTAAACAAATATTAAAATCTAGTGTTTACAGTATTTTGGCACTTTTTTTGCTATAAAAACGCGCGCTCCACTAGACATATTAAATATAATGATTTATATTGAGCTAAGAACACGGCGACTGACGCTTCCATAATTTCCCATTACTGTCACATATTTTGGAAAACGATCGTCAAATGTCGCAAAAAAAATCCGTGATTGATAAGACCAAATCCTAATATCATCACTTCGAGACCAGATAAATAACTAACCAGCGACAAGAATCCATTTACACAAAACCTAGAGAAGTAAGCCGAAAGCGTCCCCGTGTCGTAGGGGACCAACCGCGCTTCCTTCTTGAGAGAAAACCCGGAACAGTCCCATGTTGAAGCAGAATTTAAGCCAAAAGTTGCTCCAGAAGCTCTCCCCTCAGCAGATTCAGTTGATGAAACTGTTGCAGATTCCGACGGCGACCCTGGAACAACGCATCAAAGAGGAGCTGGAAGCTAACCCCGCCTTGGAAGAGGGAGAAGAGGCCGATGAGTTTGCCGAAGCCGGTGAGAGCGAGACCGATGACAAGGAGGCCAACTCGGAATCAGCCGAGAATTCGGATACGGAGGAAGCGAAATTTGCCGAACCCGAAGAAGAGCCCCCCCGCGACGAAGAATTCGAGCTGGACGACTATCTGACGGAGTACATCGAAGATGATCCGTCGACCTATAAGTTGAAAACCGAAAATTTTTCCAGCGACGAAGAAGACAAGTCCATTCCCATTGCCGTGGAGGATACCTTCCACGAATATTTGGAAACCCAACTGGGCATGGTCGATCTAAAGGACGAGCGGGAGATCAAAATTGCTTCCCAAATCATCGGCAGCATCGACGATGATGGTTATCTCCGGCGCGATCCCGTTGCCATCATCGACGACCTGATGTTTTCCCAGAATATCGTTTCCTCCGAGACGGAAATCTACTTCTTGCTTTCCAAAATACAGAAATTCGATCCCCCCGGCATCGGTGCCCGTGACCTGCAAGAATGCCTGGCCCTCCAACTGCGCCACAAGCTGGATACCGAGGATTCCGAAATGAGCGACGAGGAGTTGCACCACATCGAACTGGCCCTGCGGATCATCGATGAATATTTTAACGAGTTTTCCAAAAAACACTACCAAAAGCTCCAACGCCACCTCGGCATCAACGAGCTTAGCCTCAAGGAGGCCATCGAAGAAGTCCTCAAACTCAATCCCAAACCCGCCAGCGGCTACAAAGGCAGTGGCAACCGGAACATGCACTACATCGTCCCGGACTTTACCATCGTCAATCGCGATGGCGAACTCGAACTCAGCCTCAATTCGCGCAATGCGCCCGACCTGCGAATCAACGAGCACTACAAGGACATGCTCAAAACCTACAAGGTCAACAAAAAGAACAAAAGGGCCGACCGCCAGGAGAAAGAAGCGGTCCTCTTCATCAAGCAGAAGATCGATTCGGCCAAGTGGTTTATCGATGCCATCCGCCAACGCCAGCAGACGATGTACAAGACCATGTATTCGATCATGCAGTACCAGTACGACTACTTCCGTACCGGCGACCAGAAAACCCTCCGGCCGATGATTCTCAAGGACATCGCCGACATTACCGGACTCGATATCTCTACCGTGTCGCGGGTGGCCAACAGCAAGTTTGTCCAGACCGAATTCGGGACCAAGCGTCTAAAGGATTTCTTCTCCGAGTCGCTTCAGACCTCTTCGGGAGAAGAAGTATCGACCCTGGAAGTCAAAAAGATTTTGACCGACATCATCAGCGACGAGCACAAGAAGAAGCCTTATTCCGATGAGAAATTGAAAAACATTCTTCGCGAGCGCGGCTACGAGATTGCGCGTCGGACGGTCGCTAAATACCGGGAACAGCTCAATATTCCGGTGGCCCGCCTCCGCAAGGAACTCTAAGTGGACCTCAGGCGGCTTCCCGCGCCACTTCGTCCAGGGCCTCCAGGATGATTTGGCAAGCCGTTTGGATTTGCTCGTCTTCGATGATCAGGGGCGGTGCAATCCGCAGGCTCCGATCGTTGAATAAAAACCAATCCGTAATCAGCCCCTTGGCAATACACCGGGCGATGACTTTCTGGACCTGATCGAAATCATCCAACTGGACGGCCATCAGTAAGCCCGCCCGCCGCACCTGGCGAATGCTGGGGTGCTGGAGCAGCTCCACAAAGCGATCGGACTTTTGGGCGACTCGTTGGATCAAGTCGCTTTCCACCAACTCGCGCACCGTCGCCAAGGCCGCCGCGGCCGATACCGGATGGCCACCAAAAGTGGTAATGTGTCCCAAAATGGGGTCGAAGGAGAGGGCCGCCATCACTTCCCGCGCCGCCACAAAAGCCCCGATGGGCATACCACCGCCCAGGCCTTTGGCCAGCAGCAAAATATCCGGTACAATTCCGTACTGTTCAAAAGCAAACAGACTTCCCGTACGTCCCATCCCCGCCTGAATTTCGTCCAGAATGAGGAGGGTTCCCGTTTCGTCGCAACGCTGTCGGAGGGCCTTGAGGTAGCCGTTTTCTGGCCGCCGGACCCCCCATTCGGCCTGTACCGTTTCGGCGACCACCGCCGCCGTCTGGGTGGTGATGGTACTCAAATCGGCCGGGTCGTTGAATTCGATGTGGCGAATACCGGGGAGGAGGGGCCGAAAGGGTTGGGTAAACACCTCGCTGTTCATCAGGCTGAGGGCGCCCTGGGTACTGCCGTGATAGGCATTGTAGCAGGCCACGATCTCGGCCCGGCCGGTGTAGCGCTTGGCCAGCTTCATGGCGCCTTCGGTGGCCTCGGTCCCGGAATTGACCAAGTAGACCGAGTCCAGTGGATCGGGCAGTTGCTCAGCCAGGAGTTGGGCCAGTTCGACCTGGGGGGCGAGGACGTACTCGCCGTACACCATGGTATGGAGGTAGCGCTCGCATTGGTCCTGAATGGCGGCCAGTACGCGAGGGTGTCGGTGCCCCAGTGCACTCACGCCGATCCCCGCAATGAGGTCGATGTGGGCGCGCCCCTGATCGTCGTAGAGGTACAGCCCTTCGGCGCGCTGAACCTCAAAGAGGAGCGGAAAGGCACTGGTGGGGGCGAGGTGTTTTAAGAATAATTGCCGCAGCGATGCCATCATTACTTTTGCAAATTTGCAGGCAAAAATACGCATTATTGCCCCGGCAGCACATCCTTTTGGACATTTTTATCGTTTTCCTAGGGCGCAAAACGCTCATAACCATGCGATTGTCGATCCTCCTCCTCGTGATACTGTGCTGTTACGGCTGTCATCCGCCCACCGAAAGGATGACGGAATACGAGATCCACAGCAACAACATCAACAACTACCAGGCACAGCTCCAAAAGGACCGAAACGCCCAGCAAAAAAAACATTTAGCCAATGACAAAGCTTCC
>CALCCH010000259.1 GCA_937899855.1 uncultured Saprospirales bacterium
GCGACGATCAAGCAGGCTTTGCCGCGCAATCCCACTTTGACCTCTTGGAGGTGAATGGCACCGGAGTCCAAGAGCGAGGGAATGGGGGCTTGCCCCTCGTCGGTCCCACGATCACTTAGAATCAGCAGATTGACGCCTTCGTTGACCGCCGTCTCCGCTTGAGTACAACACCGCTCAATCGCCCGGCGCAATTGCCCCTCTTGTCCATCCGCCGGAAAGTGTAGCGATAGGGTGTGGGGCCGGTAGGGTGCCCGTTCGATATGTTGAAGTTGGTTCAGCGCTGCGTCGGTCAGAATGGGTTGGTCCAAGTGGATGAAGCGGGCCTGCTCGGCTTGTGCCGTCAGGACGCTACCCTTGATACCCAGCAGGCTACCCAGGGACATAACCGATCGTTCGCGGATGGGATCGATCGGGGGGTTGGTGACTTGGGCAAACAGTTGTTTGAAATAATTGCTCAGGTGCTGAGACTGGTGGGACAGGACCGCTAGCGGCGTATCGGAGCCCATGGAGCCGATGGGGTCTTTGCCGTTCTGAATCATCGGCGCGATGAGCACTTTGAGGTCTTCCTGGGTATAGCCAAAGAGGCGTTGCTGTTGGAGCAGGGCCGCTCCTTCCAGGGGGCGCGCGGGAGTAGCACCGGGGGGAAGCTCCGCCAAGGTCGTTCGATTTTCGCGCAACCAGCGCTGGTAGGGCAAGCGCTGGCAAACCGTTCGCTTGAGTTCTTCATCTCCGATGATGCGGTGCTGCTCCAGGTCCGCCATCAGCATCCGTCCCGGTTGGAGGCGGCCCTTGAGGAGTACCCGGGCCGGTGCGATGGGCAGGGCCCCCGCTTCGGAGGCCACCACCAGTACGTCGTCCGTGGTTAGGGTGTAGCGCGAAGGCCGCAAGCCGTTGCGATCGAGCGTAGCCCCCACGACGATCCCATCGGTAAAGCAGATCGAGGCCGGACCATCCCAGGGCTCCATCAGGTTTTCGTGGAATTCGTAAAAGGCCTTTTTGTAGGGTGCCATTTCCGCATCGTGCTGCCAGGCCTCGGGAATCATCATCATCAGTGCGTGGGGCAAGCTGCGCCCACCGATGACGAGAAATTCGAGGACGTTATCAAAGTTCGCCGAATCGGAAAGGTGACGGCCACAGATGGGCAGCAGCCGTTGCAGTTCCACCTCGGTAAATTGCGTATGGTCCAATAATTTTTCCTTAGCCCGCCACCAATTGAGATTGCCCTTGATGGTATTGATTTCTCCATTGTGGGCGATGTAGCGAAAGGGTTGCGCCAGCTTCCACTTGGGAACGGTATTGGTCGAAAAGCGGGAATGGACCAGCGCGATGGCCGAGGTCAAGCGGGCATCCTGCAAGTCGAGGAAATAGGGCCGAACCTGATAGGTAGTCAACTGCCCCTTGTAGATGATCGTCTTGTAGGAAAAGGAAGCAAAGTAAAATTGCTCGGCGGCGGCGGGATAGGCCTCGTAGATGCGGTGGGTGATGTACTTGCGGAGGATAAACAATTGACGCTCAAGCACCGCGGGTTCCAGGTCTTTTCGAGAGGCGACAAAAAGCTGTTGTATCCGGGGAGCCGTAGCGAGGGCCGCCCGGCCCGGGCCCGAATGGGGATCGACGGGAACGTCGCGAAAACCCAGGGCTCGAAAATCCAATTCCTCCAGGCATTCCAGAAGCAGGGTCCGACACTGTACCTGGAGCGTCGCATCGGTGGGAAAGAAAGTGACGCCCACGCCGTAATGACCGAAAGGGGGCAAGTCGAAACCGAGGGTGGGACTGATTTCGCGAAAAAACGCATCGGGCGTTTGGAGGAGGATGCCGGCCCCATCGCCCACATTGGCTTCGCAGCCACAGGCACCGCGGTGTTCCATATTGGTGAGCATGCGGAGGGCATCGGCAATGAGTTGGTGTGATTTCTCGCCCCGGAGCTGGGCGATGAGTCCCGTACCACAGGAATCTTTCTCCAAGTCAGGGGTGTAGAGGCCCCTTTGTGGGGGATCAGTATCATTACGCATGGCCAGTTTTTTAGATGGTTATGGTTAGGACGGCACGAGCGTCCCTGCTATCGGATCCGATAGTGGTTTTGTCAGAGCGTGTTAACGATGAGAGCTGCGAACTACAAAAATTCGCTTTTTTAGGGATAATTCAAAATTTTCCGTGTAAAAAAAAGGTCATTACAAAATTAAAATCTAGCAATTCCTTGGATTGCCAGCATTCAAATGGTTTTCCGTATTTAAAATATAATTTTGAAATACCAGTGTTATAATGGACTAAATTCTCCGGATGGGGGGAGATGCTCGCTAAAAAATTGGTAATGGCCAAGAGGTTCTCTCCGCCGGGCAATTTTAGCCGACCCCGTTTTTTTGCAGAAATTTTTCGCGAATGACGGCCTCCACCGGGCGGTTTTGAATCTTACAATCCAGCCAAGCGATGATGTCCAGGTAGAGAAAAGAGCGGCTTTCGTAGGGGTGGCGCGAGAGGGGTTCGAGGCGATCACGGAGCTGGATGAAGGCGTTTTGCAGGTTCTCCGGATTCATATTGAGCGAGCGACGCAGGAATTGTAGGATTTCCTGTTGGACCAAATTGAGGTCTTCCATTTTGGCCAAAAAACGGTATACCGATTTGACCAAGTACTCCAGCAGGTTGTAGTGGCGGAGTTCGTAGTGTGCAATCAAATTGAGGATGCGGGCGAAGCACTGGATATCGCTGCGCAAATCTCCCGCATTGAAATTGATGATCTTGTTGAGGAATTCGATGGCGGTACTGTTGTCGCCACTCCCGAAGTACAGGCAAGCGATTTTGTAGTAGAAGACCAGTACGTGATGGGGATCGAGGTGGGGCAGAAAATCGGGCAGCTTGGCCTCCACTTCTTTGGCCACGGCGAGGCCCGTGCTAAAGGTCCCTTCCATAAAGTGACGATTGATCAGTCCGGTGTAGTAGAAGAGGAAAGCAAAGGTTTGGGTATTTTTATTGAAGTGGCGGCCGTAGTCGGCTTCGAAGCCCCGGAAGGCGCGCAGGGTATCGGAGAGGCGTTCGTAGGCGCCGGTATTGAAAAAAGCGGAGAGCAAATTATTGAGGCCGCGCAAGTAAAGGTCGGGATCGCGAAGCAGCATATCGGGCTCGTCGTGAAAAAGGTCGACCCACTTCTGGGCGTAGCGATAGCACTGGGGAAAGTTCTGGAGAATGTGGTGGTACCAAACGTGGGATTGGCAATAATACACTTTTTCAAAAAAGGTCATGCTGTCAAAATCTCCCTCGCGGGGCAGGTGGGCTTCAAAAAAACGACGCACCATGTGGTAGTCGCGCTCGTTGCGGATGTGCCCCATCTTGATGTACAACTCGTAGAGTCGCAGGCCCAGATTGGACCACCGGGCGGTCCCCTCAATCACTTGGGTCCGGCGCGTCGACTCCTTGGCCAGGCTGTCGGCTCGGTTCTCGATGCTTCGGGTGATGTGCTGTGCTTCGATCCGTTTTTCAAATTCGATCACTTCGAGTTCCAACAAATCTTGGTGCGCCTCCTGAGCGAGGACCTTTACTTTTTCGAGCACTTTGAGGCTCTGGAGGTAGAGGCCCTTGTTGTACAAAATCTTGGCGAAGTCAATTTGCTCACGCACTTGTAGACTGATGTCCTTGGGCGTCTCGATCAGTCGGAGGCTGGTGAGTAGCTGCTTGTAGAGGTGGCGTTTGAGGTTGGACAACTGCTGGCGTTTCATGGCGGGAATCCGACGAAAAATCATCGCCTCATCGTATTGTTTTTGTTTGTCCAGTACGTCAAAAAGCTGTACGAAGAGCACCGCCTCACTTCCCGATCCCCGATTGACGAACAATCTAAAGTTGCGTTTCTCCGATTTGGAGAGCGTCTTGATGAGTTGAAATAATGGTGGATTCTGACTATTGGGCATTGTAAAAGCCGACTCTATAAATACCTGTTTTTCAATTGTTTAAACCAATAAACCAGCTACTGGATTTCGGAACTTGGGGAAAAGCTGATTCTAATTCTCAAGGCAGAAGCAATACATTTATTTCCGATTTGAGCGATTAGATATCGGGCTCAATATTAAAAAAAATAATTCAACTCGCTAGTTTATCATGCAGGGCGCAGCACCGAAAACACTCTTCGACAAAGTCTGGGATCACCACATCGTACAAGCCCGGGCGGGCTATCCCGATGTACTTTACATCGACCGGCACTTTATTCACGAAGTGACTTCACCGCAAGCCTTCGATGGACTGCGTCGCCGTGGAATCGGCGTGGCGCGGCCCCAGCAAACCATCGCCACGGCCGACCACAATGTACCGACCCAAAACCAACACCTCCCCATCGCCGAACCCCTGTCGCGCTTTCAAGTCGACACGCTGCAAAAGAACTGCCGCGAGTTTGGCGTTGAGCTGTTTGGCCTCGGTCACGAAAAGCAAGGCATCGTCCACGTCATCGGTCCCGAACTGGGCATCAGCCTCCCCGGGATGACCATCGTCTGTGGCGACAGTCACACCTCCACCCACGGCGCACTGGGCGCCATTGCCTTTGGCATCGGCACCAGCCAGGTCGAACAGGTACTCGCCACCCAGACCCTACTGGCAGCGCGGCCCAAGACCATGAAAATCGAAATCAACGGCCCGTTGGGCAAAGGGGTCTTGTCC
This sequence comes from uncultured Saprospirales bacterium, assembly GCA_937899855.1. Taxonomy (GTDB): domain Bacteria; phylum Bacteroidota; class Bacteroidia; order Chitinophagales; family Saprospiraceae; genus CALLVY01. The sequence continues at coordinate 4,639 of CALCCH010000259.1, forward strand.
AAAGACCTCATCCTCTTTATCATCTCACAGATAACTACCTCCGGAGCCACCGGACACTTTGTGGAATACTGTGGCTCCACCATTCGTCAACTCTCCATGGAGGCGCGCATGACCATTTGCAACATGAGCATTGAAATGGGCGCCCGTGGGGGTTTGATTGCTCCCGACGACATCACTTTCGAATACCTCCGTGGCAAAGCCTACGTCCCCCAAGGCGCCGACTGGGAAGCCTCCGTCCGATGGTGGAAAGGCCTGGCCAGCGACCCCGGTGCAACTTTCGACACGGAGTACCGCTTCGACGCGGCCGATATCGAACCCATGATCACTTACGGGACCAACCCCGGTATGGGCGTCGGCGTGCGCCAGCACATCCCCCGCCCCAGCGGGAGCCACCATGCCGAATTGGATAAGGCCCTCCACTACATGGGCTTACAGGAGCGGGAAGCGCTGTTGGGCCAAAAGATTGATTACGTCTTTATCGGGAGCTGTACCAATTCCCGGATTGAGGATTTGCGACTGGTGGCCAATTTTGTCAAAAACAAACACAAGGCCCCCCACGTCAATGCCTGGATCGTACCGGGCTCGCAGGCCGTGGAACAGCAGGCGCGGGCCGAGGGCTTGGATCGCATTTTTGCCGAAGCGGGTTTTGACCTGCGCCAACCCGGCTGCTCGGCCTGCCTGGCCATGAACGAAGACAAGGTACCGGCGGGTAAGTACTGCGTATCGACCTCCAACCGCAATTTTGAAGGCCGCCAAGGGCCCGGAGCCCGCACCTTCCTAGCCAGCCCACTAACCGCCGCCGCCGCCGCCGTTACCGGTAGCATCAGCGACGTTCGCGATTTTTTATAAACCACCAAATACTCAGATCACAAGATGAAATTCAACCGCCTGGAATCTACCTGCATACCGCTGCCCATGGAAAATGTGGATACCGACCAGATTATTCCGGCGCGTTTTCTCAAGGCCACCACGCGGGAAGGCTTTGGCGAAAATTTGTTCCGCGACTGGCGCTTCGATAACGCAGATCAAGCCATCCCCGACTTTATACTCAACAACCCTCAGTACGGTGGACAAGTACTGGTGGCGGGTAAAAATTTTGGCTGTGGCTCAAGTCGCGAACACGCCGCTTGGGCCCTAGTGGATTACGGCTTTCGGGTAATCATTTCCAGCTTTTTCGCCGATATCTTTCGCCACAATGCACTGAACAATAGCCTACTACCCATCCAGGTAGAGGCCGACTTTTTGGACACCCTATTCCAAGTCATCGAACGAGACGCCCGGAGCGTCGTCGAAATCGACCTACCCGCACAGACCCTGAGTGTGATCGGGCAGGACCTTCGCACGGACTTCGAGATTGATGGCTATAAAAAAGAGTGCTTGCTCAATGGCTACGACGACATCGACTACCTGCTCCAACGCGGGGAGGCCGTCCGACACTTTGAGCAACACAAAGCATACGTTTTTTAGTACTCCTTCAACACACGCTAACGCAGCACAAGATGACTCACAAAATTGCCGTACTGGCGGGCGACGGGATTGGTCCCGAGGTATGTGAATGGGCCCAACGCTCGCTCGAACTGATCGCGCGGGGCTTCAATCACGAATTTGAATTCAGCGCGGCCCTGTTGGGGCACGCCGCCATCCAGGCCAGCGGAGAGGCCCTACCCGCCACTACCCTCAATCGCTGCCGTGCGGCGGATGCGATCCTGCTGGGTGCCGTGGGAGATCCCAGCTACGACAACAACCCCACCGCCACGGTCCGCCCCGAACAGGGACTGTTGGCCCTCCGCAGCGCCCTGGGTTTGTACTGTAACCTCCGCCCCATCCGCATCTTCGACGAGTTGCTCCACGCTTCGAGTCTAAAGCCCGAGTGCTTGCAAGGAGCGGACATCCTATTCTTTCGCGAACTCACCGGGGGCATCTACTTTGGTGAGCACCAGCAAAGTGCGGACGGCCAAACGGCTTCCGACCTGATGGTTTACACCAAGGCCGAGGTGGAGCGCATCGCTCACCAGGCCTTCAAAGCAGCCCAACGTCGCCAGCGCAAGGTACACTCCGTCGACAAGGCCAACGTACTGGCCGCCTCGCGGCTGTGGCGGGCTACCGTCAATGAGGTGGCACAAGCCTACCCCCAAGTCGAAGTGATTCACCAGTACGTCGACAATGCGGCCATGCAATTGATCCGCCAACCCAAGCAGTTTGACGTCGTCTTGACGGGCAATATGTTTTGCGACATCCTCACCGATGCGGCGTCCCAGATTACGGGCTCGCTGGGCATGTTGCCCTCCGCCTCGATCGGCGACCGTTGGGGAATGTACGAACCCATCCACGGATCCGCTCCCGACATTGCCGGACGCAATATTGCCAACCCCCTCGCTACCATTTTGTCCGCCGCCATGCTACTGGAATTTTCCTTCGACATGAAGGAAGAAAGCGAAGTACTGATTGGTAGCGTCGAAGAGGTACTGCAACAGGGCTACCGCACGGCCGATATCGCCAGCCCCGATACGGCCATCGAACAAATTTTAAGCACCTCCGAAATGGGTGGCAAGGTACTCGAAGTTTTAGAGTCCAAGCTGTTTCAGTCGGTAGTGATCTAAATACCCCAATCGAAATTCCTAAGCCCAGTCTCCATTGGAGGCCATATCAATCACATTAAACTAACTATTCCCCCCACTATTTTTCGCCCTGTAAAAAGCGTTGAAGGGGGGCCAAATCAATTTTTATGAGCGAGCAGATTCACATTTTTGACACGACCCTGCGCGACGGCGAACAGGTGCCCGGATGCCAACTGAATACCGTTGAGAAAGTAGCCATCGCCCGCCAGTTGGAACTACTGGGTGTGGACATTATCGAAGCGGGCTTTCCCATTTCTAGTCCGGGTGATTTTCGCTCGGTGGTAGAAATTTCCAAGGCGGTCAGCGAGCCCGTCATCTGTGCCCTGACCCGCGCGGTTCAAAAGGACATCGACGTGGCCGCCGAATCCCTACAGTACGCCAAGCGCAAACGCATCCACACGGGGATTGGGGTATCGGATTACCACATCAAATACAAGTTTAACGCCACCCACGAACAGATCATCGAACGTGCCGTGGCGGCCGTCAAGTACGCGCGCAAGTACGTCGACGATGTAGAGTTTTACGCCGAAGATGCGGGCCGGGCCGACAATGCCTACCTCGCCCGCGTAGTCGAAGCGGCCATCGCCGCCGGGGCCACGGTCGTCAATATTCCCGACACCACTGGCTACTGCCTGCCCGAGGTCTACGGTGCCAAGATCCGCTACCTGACCGAACACGTAGCGAATATCGATCGGGCCATCATCAGCTGTCACTGCCACAACGATCTGGGAATGGCTACGGCCAATACCATCGCCGGTATCCAGAACGGCGCACGCCAGGTGGAGGTGACCATGAACGGCATTGGCGAACGCGCGGGCAACACCTCGCTCGAAGAGGTCGCCATGATTTTAAAGACCCACCAACTGCCCTACCACACCCGCATCGACAGCCAAAAGATTTACATGCTCAGCATGATGGTCTCCAAGATGATGCACATGCCGGTCCAGCCCAACAAGGCCATTGTGGGCCGCAATGCTTTTGCCCACTCCTCGGGCATCCACCAAGACGGTGTGCTCAAGAATCGTGAAAACTACGAGATCATCGCCCCGCAAGATGTCGGCATCCCCGAATCGTCGATCATCCTGACGGCCCGCAGTGGCAAGGCGGCCCTGCGGCACCATTTGCAGCGCTTGGATTACCAGGTGGACGACCGCGAATTGAAAGCGGTGTACGAACGTTTCCTGGTGATGGCCGACGGCAAGAAAATGATCGGCGACGAGGATTTGATCGAGTTGATGGAGGGCATCCAACGGGACAAGCCCATCGAGATTCAGCACGTCCAGGTGGTTTGTGGCCAACCCATCCACGCGGTGGCAACGGTGGAGTTGTCTTACCGGGGAGAAGCGATTCGGGAGAGTGCCACGGGCAACGGTCCGGTGAACGCCATCATCCGGGCGATCGACCGGATTGTGGGGGTCCCGGTGGAATTGGAAGAGTTTTTGGTGCATTCGATGGCGAAGGGCAGTGAAGACGAGGGCAAGGTGCACGTAAAGATCAAGCACGCGGGACGGTCGTACAGCGGCTTTGGGATCGATGAGGATGTGGTGATGGGCTCGGTGAAGGCTTACGTGAATGCTTTGAATAAGGTGGGGGAAGTGCAGCGGGCGCGCGTGGTGGTGGCAACGGCCTAGGTAGTAGCGACTAAAGAACGTTTTTGTATATTAATGTGAATGTTGATGGTAGAAGCTGGACGGGAGTCCGGCTTTTGCTTTTTATGGGGGGAAGGGAGAACGCTTCGAGGGGTTGGGACGCAAAGGGCGCCGAGGAGCGCAGAGGGGCGCAGAGGATGGGGCGCTTCGAGGGATTGGACGTGGGGCCGCTTCGAAGGGGAGTGGTGATCGCTTAGGGGAGTTGATGGTTGATGACGTGGAAGAGGGCGTATTTGTAGGGGGCAACGC
>CALCCH010000260.1 GCA_937899855.1 uncultured Saprospirales bacterium
CGCATAACCGACGTCTACAATGCGGGTAATAATTCCTCGACGACCTATCCCAACTCCAGCCTCGGTGGACAACTGCGCACCGTGGCCCGTCTGCTGGCCGGCGGCAGCACCACCAAAATCTTTATGGTCCACAAAGGGGGGTTCGACAACCACGCCAACCAAGTCCAAGGCGGTAGCTCCCACCTGGGGACCCACGCCAATTTATTGACCGACGTCTTTGATTCGATCCAGGCCTTTCACGATGACCTGAGCAGTCTGGGCTTGGAATCTAAGGTAGTGACCAGCACCTTCTCAGAGTTTGGTCGACGGGCTACTCAAAACGGCAGCTTTGGTACCGATCACGGCAATTTGGCACCGATGTTTCTGTTTGGTTCGTCGGTCAATCCGGGGGTCAGTGGTACCAACCTCGATTTGAGCAACCTGACGGCCAATGGCAATTTTGCCGAAAACCTCCAACTCGACTACCGCAGCGTATTCAAATCTCTGTTGCAGGACTGGCTCGGTGCGGCGGAGGTTATCCTGAGTGAGGCGATGTTCGATCCCTTTGCCAAAGCAAGCGATCTCATCGATGCCGGTCAGGTGGTGGATCCCACCTGCTATATTGGCCCGGCCGTCTCGTTGCCCGTGGTACTGACGACCTTTGAGGCCGAGGTCATTGAAGACAAGGTGGTATTGCTGCAATGGAGCACGTCGAGCGAGGTGAACAGTGATTACTTTGAGGTGGAGCGCAGCAAGGACGGTAGCGACTTTGAGTACCGGGGCCGGGTGGCGGCGCGGGGAGAAAGCAGCAGTTTCCAATCCTACGAGCTTCTGGACGAAGAGCCACTGCTGGGCACTTCTTACTACCGCCTCCGATCGGTAGACCTGGACGATACCTTCGCCTTTAGTGACGTGCGTTCGGTGACCCTGAATCGCCAGTTGGTGAGCCATTTTAAGCTTTATCCCAACCCCGCCATTTACGATGCCAACGTGGTACTGACTTCGACGATCAATACCGCCGCTACGGTTCAGCTCTACGCGGTAGACGGCAGCCAGGTACTAAGCCGAGACCTGTCGATCGACCGGGGCTTTAACAAGTTGGCCATCGACGTCAGCCGGCTGACTGCGGGGCAGTACTTGCTTCAGCTTGAGGCCCGAGAGTTTGCTTTGGCGCCGATCCCACTGGTGGTTGGCACGGATTGATTTGCGGGTGGGCCGACCATTGTGGTGGGACTCCAGCCAGGAATTTGATCGCCGACTCCGTACCGGGGTCGGCGATTATCTTTTGCGGGCTCATTGTCACAAAATTTAAAGATTAGTTAAACCACTTGCCTCCCTCCTCGTTCCCCATTAACTTAGCAGCATCATTCTGGACCAATCCCGCGCTCAATTATGAAAAACACGCTCCTGCTCTTGCTCGTTTTTGCCCTTTCCATCAGCGCCTGTCGCGAAGATGATGACATTTCCGGTACCGAACTGCGTTACGATGGCGACAACCAATCCGCTCCTTTTTTCCCCGCTGGCGAGCACGAGGTGGCCGTCCGTTTTCCCACCAGTACGACCACCAGCTTTGAAGGCCAGCGGCTTACCGAAATCCGTTTTTATTTGGTCAACCTGCCCAGCGAATGTCAGGTTCGGGTATACGGGCCCGGAAGCCCTTCCGAACCCGGTGACTTGCGCTACCAATTTGACCTGAGTGGCAACGTACAGGCCAATAGTTGGAACGTCCACGCACTGACGGAAGACCTGAGTGTGGGAGCCGAGGATTTGTGGATTTCGGTACGTCTGGTACACCCCGTGGAGACCAATACCATCGGCTGTGATGCGGGGCCCGCCAGACAAGACGGGGAGTGGATCCTCTCGACGGCCAACAATGGTTGGGAGACCTTCCGCGACCGTACCAGTGGCCAGGTGAGCATCAACTGGAACCTGCGGGGTGTCGTAGAATAGCCCGCCACGCCGTGATGATCCACCTCGCTACCTTGCCACGGCAAGTCTACTTTTTTTGTTGCTTTTTACTGCTCTTGGAGGCCTGTGGCCCCTCCACCCCCCAGTTTGTAGAGCCCCCCGTGGTGGTATCCCATCCCAAGGTCCCCCAGCTAGCCCTACTGCGATTTACGGCCGACGAACCCGTTCGTGCCCTAATCAAGATGACCGACGGCCACTACACCTGGGACATCCATCCGCCCGGTTTGTACAAGCAGAAAATGGAGATTCCCTTTTTCCAACTGCGTCCCGCCACGGAATACCGTTTTACCGTACAGATGATCGATACCCGCAAGAACATTGCCCCGCCTTACGATCGCGAAGTTGTTTACCGCAGCCCCGATTTACCCGTTGATTTTCCCCAATACGAGCTTCCCCTTTTGCTGGCTGCGCAGCGCGAGCCGGGGTTTAATCTCCTCAGCATTACCGACGAGCGGAGCCTGCCGGAAGGCCCCATCCGTCATTGGCTGATCGTACTGGATCGGGAGGGACGGGTGATGTGGTATACGCCAACGGAGGAGGCGCTCTACGAGTTGCGCCATTGTCGGGGGGGGGCGGTGATCGGGAGCAACGAGACGGGGCGGCAGCTGGAGCGGGAATGGCGGGCGGGGGTAGGGAGGGCACACGTGAGGACACCAGTAACGTACGCCCCGC